>JAUMXJ010000002.1:6550-20069 GCA_030529205.1 Bacillota bacterium
GACGACGGGATATTTCAGTGCAAGATTGCTGAAACTCTGATGTTCGAGTCTGATTTCGCCTCTATAAATCTGCGCATCGGCCGCGTGGGAATCAAGACGAAACAAAGTGAACGCCAAGAAGAACGCGGCGAGGAACGGTGTCGTCATTTTTTGTATGATGCGTACGATTCGTCTTCTCATGTCTACCTTTCGAATGGGAGCGGCGCCTTATTTATCAGGCTGTTTTTCCGATTGCCTGTCTCCCTGTGCGGGATCTTCCGCATCCGCATAATTGGGAGATGTGAGGAGGTTCAACAAATCTCCGTACATGAATCGGGCGTTGTTGCGCCAGTTTTCGCATATTTTTTTCGCGTCTTTATTGGTAAGAACGGAAAGCTGCAGGTACATCAAACGGTACGCGCCTTCATTGATGGAAAGCTGGACATCGTACTCGTTTTTGTCCACTTTGACATATTGTGCCTGGATGTCGGTGATGCAGCTGAATGATTTTCGGCGTTCATCCACGGCGTCGTTGAGCGTTCGGCGGAGTGTTTGCGAGATATCGTTGATGAACAGTTTGACCGTATCTCTTCCGCTGTCGGTGATGATGAGGTAGACATTTCCTTCGCTCTCGGTTTTTTCAATATGTCCCACCTCAATCAGCTCGTCGATATACTTGGGCAAGTCAAAATAGTTGATGACAACCTCGGCTGCAATGAACCCGGTAAGCTGTTCCCGTGTAATCGGTATATTAAAATAATCCAGTATATAGAGTATGATGACTTTCGCTCTTAAAATCTCTTCATACTTTGCTTTTAAGTTGCTCATTTCCACCCCGCGGTTCATATTTTATCAAAATATTTGGATGTCTCCAAGTGGCGATATGGTATAATTATTATCTGTCAGGAGGCTCTATGATTAACCCGAATGAAGCGATTGCGTTGCTGGATAGAACCGGAATTGTCTTGATCAAATGGTCGAACGGTTCGCAGACTTCCGCAACTTTTGTGTCTGACAATATTTCACAGTTCGGTTATGTCCCTTCGGATTTTTATGAGGGGGAGTTCAAGGAGTATTGGAAATTTGTACACGAAGAGGATCGAGATCGGGCAAGACATGACATCGATGCGGCGAGAAAGCGCGCTGAGGGTGAAGAGAGCTACACGGTGGAACTCTCGTACAGAGTGCGGTGTAAGAACGGAGAAATTCGATGGGTTGAAGTGATACTTCTGTACGACAGAGGAGAAGACGGCCTGCGGGAACGCGGCTTTCTGAAGGATGTGACGCACTCCGCCAATATGATTCAGCACATGAGAGAGTCGGCGGAAAAATACAATTTTCTGTCCGAACATGTGGACGAGTTTATTTTCGTCATCGATCGATTTGATATGCTTGTCACTGCAAATTCAACGTTTTATGAGTCTTCCGCCTGTCTCGAGGGAAGCAATATATCCGGATTGATTCGACATAATTCCAAGACGCTTTACGAGTTTTTACAAGATGTTTCCAATGGAATGGATATTGAATTGAACTTAAAAGATAAAATAGTGTATTCCAGCATTTTTGTGACAAAGCTGTCCTCAGGAAATATGTATGTGGTGATTCGGGACATGGATGAAATTACGAAACTTCGAGAGCATTTCGATTTTATGAGAGACCGTGATTTGTCCAGCGGGCTTTTGAATCAAAATGCGCTGGAGAACTTCATTCGGGCATCCGCCGGAGATATCGGGTATCGGGTGGTCATGATCAAGGTGCTGGATTACAAGAATGAAGTGCAGAAAAACGGATTCGGTTATGCCGACCTGATTGCGGAGAAAGTGGCGGAGGTCATTGTTTCAGAATTTGCGATGTATGATGACAATATATTTCGTTCGTTCGAAGATGAATATGTGATATTCACCCGTTCCCCCATCAACAATATTCATATTTACAATTCCAATAAAAGGTTGGCGGACCTTGTGCAATTGGAGTGGGGGGTATCGAAGCGGGGAGTGAACCTGAGAGAGCTTCTGACCGATGCCAGATGCAATTTCAAGGAATATGACAGAGTGCTCCCGGTCGGAACCATATTCGGATTCAATCAGTGAAAAAGAAAAATTCAAATAGGAGAATGTTATGGAAAAGTACAAGTGGGATTTGACAGAAATGTTTGACGGAGATGAAGCTTTTGAAGCGGCTTTGGCGCAGTTTGCGGAAGATATGAAGGGCGTGACGAGCCGGAAGGGAACTTTGAATACGAAAGAGAACATCAAGGAGTTTCTCCTCTACAAAGAGGCGCTGGATCGAAGAGCGCAGAATATCGGTGCGTATCCTCGCCTGCGAAGCGACCTCAACACCAAGGATCCTAAGACACAGGATATGGTGACGAGAATGATTCGTGTGATGACGGAATTCGACATGCTCTCTTCGTTTGCGACTCCCGAGCTCTTGGCGGCGGATGAGTCCGTGCTCAGGGAAATAGTTGAAGAGCCGGAAATGAAGCATTTTGCACATAGACTTGACGATTTGCTCAGGGCGAAAAAACATGTCCTCAGTCCGGAGCTGGAAAACATGCTCGCCATGACAAGGCAGATTTCGAGCGCCGCGTCCAATGCGTACCGACTGCTCAAGAATGCCGATACGGTTTATCCGGATGCTGTGGATTCGCATGGCGAAAAACATCCGCTTACGGACGGCTCTTACGGCAGATTGATTCAGTCCAAGAACCGCGAATTGAGAAGGGATGCATTCAGCAAGCTTCACAATTATCACGGAGAAAAAATCAATACATTTGCATCGCTTTTGGAAAGCGAAGTAAAAAAGAATATTTTTTATGCAAAGGCGAGAGGTCATGAATCGGCAAGACATGCCGCTTTGTTTGCCAATAATATTCCGGTGTCGGTCATGGACAAGCTGATCGACGCGGTTCATCAGAATCTCCCTGCCATCTACAAGGCGTTTGCGCTGAGAAAAAAGGCGCTCGGCGTGGATAAACTCCATCTGTACGATACCTATGTGTCCATTGCGGATTGTGAATTCAAAGTTCCGTATGAGGAAGCGAAGGACATGGTGAAGGCTGCCGTCCGGGTATACGGTCCGGATTACGCGAAAGCCGCTACAACAGGTCTTGAAACGGGATGGGTGGATGTGTATGAGAGTGAAGGAAAGCGCGGAGGTGCATATTCCGGCGGTTCCTATGATTCCGCTCCGTACATTCTGATGAATTACAATGATACGCTCAATTCCGCCTTTACGCTGATTCACGAGTTGGGTCACTCCATGCACTCCTACTACAGCAGAAAGAATCAGAGTTTCTACAATGCCAACTACTCCATTTTCGTCGCGGAGGTCGCATCTACCTGCAATGAGTGCTTGCTCAACGACTACCTCCTCAAAACCGAAACGGATGTGGAGAAGAGAAAGTATATCCTCGGTCATTTTATAGACGGTTTCAGAGCGACTGTCTACAGACAGACCATGTTTGCGGAATTCGAACGCGATATTCATGCACATGTGGAAGCGGGCGGATCCCTGACAGCGGATTTCCTGTGCAATCACTATCTGTCACTTGTGAAACTGTACTTCGGACCGGATGTGGTCATCGATGATGAAATCAAGTACGAGTGGGCGCGCATTCCGCATTTCTATGCAAATTTCTATGTATATCAGTATGCTACAGGATTTGCGGCTGCGGTTGCTCTTTCGGATCAGGTTCTCTCCGGAAATCCGGAAGGCGCACTTACATTCCTGTCGAGCGGCGGCAGCGATTATCCGATCAATGTGCTCCGCAATGCGGGAATCGATATGGAGACGGAAGAACCGGTCGCGAGAGCGCTTAAAGTATTCGCAAACCTGGTGGATGAATTCGAAAAACTCGTCTAGGGGGCATTTTCGGATGTGGTTTTCCGCGGAAAACTTTGGAGAAAAACTGAAATATAATTTTGAATAAGTGAATAAGAAAAACAAAGAAATCTATCAATTGTTGTCAAAACAGCATCCCGACGCCCGGCCTGAGCTGGATTACAGAAATCCCTACGAATTGATTGTCGCGGTGATTCTCTCCGCTCAGTGCACGGATGTCAGGGTCAACAAGGTGACAAAGGTGCTTTTTGAAAAAGCGCCGAATGCCGAGACATTATCCGCCATGCCGCTCGAAGAGGTGCAGGAGATCGTGAGGTCCTGCGGGATTCTGCGAAAGGCGAGCTATATCAAGGAAACAGCGACAAGAATTGTCGAGGAATACGGCGGAGAGGTCCCGGGGGTATACGAAGAGCTTGTGACATTTCCGGGCGTCAGCAGAAAGACGGCGAATGTCGTCCTTTCCGTCGGCTTCGGCGTACCGGCTATCGCCGTGGATACCCATGTTTTTCGGGTCTCCAATCGACTCGGTATCGCGAGCGGTTCGACTGTGGAGAAGGTGGAGCGGGATTTGATGCGTGCATTTGATGATGCATTGTGGAATAAACTCCATCATCTCCTGATTTTTCACGGCAGATATGTATGCAAGTCGAGAAAGCCGGAGTGTGAAGTATGTCTGCTTGCATCGTATTGCAAGGCGTATAAGAGCAATAAGTTTGATTTTAAAGTCAAGTAGCGGTTGTTTTGAGAGGTGTTTATGTCGGTTGAATTGCCAAAGGATCAATTGTTAGCATTGGATATCGGAACACGCTCGGTCATCGGGGTCATCCTGAAACCGGAGGGAGAACGCTATACCGTTGTCGATTACGAACGCGTCGAACATACGGAGAGGGCGATGCTGGACGGTCAGATTCACGATATCGATCAGGTGACGGATGTTGTTCGAAGCGTGGTGGATGCGCTTGCGGAGCGAAACGGCGGCACACACCAGGCGGCAATTGCCGCAGCGGGTCGCACTCTAGTCACGGAGAGGGCAATTGCGGAGATTGAGCTGGATGTCACGAAGGAAATCGACAAGGAAATGACCGACCGATTGCAAATGCTTGCGGTTCAGAAGGCACAGAGTTTGATTGACGCATCGAGGAACGCACCGCACAGTTCTTCCGAGAGCGCTCCGCACGAGAGTGATTCTGTCGAAGATTCCGGTAAATTCAAAGGCGTAAAGAGAGCACTCTCGACGGATGATTACTACACGGTAGGGCATTCGATTATAGAGTACAGGTTGGACGGAGCACTGATTTTAAATCCGCACGGGCATAGAGGGAGTCGGCTTGCGGTCGAGATTATCGCAACCTTTCTCCCGCACATTGTCGTGGACAGTCTCTATACGGTCCTCAATCGCGCGGATTTGGAAGTGTTGAATCTCACCTTGGAACCGATTGCGGCGATGAATGTCGCAATTCCGAAGAAATTGAGATTGCTGAATCTTGCACTCGTGGATATCGGTGCGGGAACATCCGATATTGCGATTTCGCGCGACGGAACCATCCATTCTTACGGTATGGTTGCCATGGCGGGTGACAGTATTACGGAGGTCATCGCCAATGAGTATCTTCTGGATTTTAATGCGGCTGAAAAGCTTAAAATAACGAGTTCGCACAGTAAAAAGGTGAAGTATACGGATGTCCTCGGCTTCTCTCACGAGGCTACGGCGGAGGATATTCAGAAGCGCTGTAAGAAGACGGTCCTTCTCCTTGCGGAAAAAATCGCGGACTGTATTGTCGAACTCAACGGCAAAGCTCCGTCGGCGGTTTTCTGTATCGGCGGGGGGTCTCAGCTGATCGGGCTGAAGGAAGCGCTCTGCAAAAAGTTGGGGCTTGCAAAAGATCGTGTCTCGGTCAAGACCGTCGAACAGCTCGAAATGATTTCGTTTAAGGCGCAGCCTCCGAGGGGACCGGAGTTCATCACTCCGGTCGGCATCGGGGTGACAGCTGTCGAGGAGCGAGACCACGACTTTATTCAGGTATCGGTCGGCGGAACTTCGGTTCGAATTTTCAATACCAAGAACGTACAGCTGTCCGATGCGCTGCTCCTCAGCGGCTATAACGCCCGCAGTCTTCTCAGCGAACGCGGACCGAGCATTTTTGTGACCGTGGACGGCGTGGAGACGGAGGTCAAGGGCGTCTTCGGGGAGCCGGCGAAATTGATGGTGAACGGGCAGATCGCGGGTTTGGACCGGCCGATTTCGCACAAGGATCAGATTGTGGTATATCCGGCGACGGCGGGGGAGCAGCGCAGGCTGCGCCTCGGCGAGATCGTCAGTCTTGACGATTGCGTCTATCTCGGCGATATCGCCATAAAGACGAACGACTATATAGCGGTGGGCGGAATCAATCGAACCCCGGATTATATCCTGAAGGACGGAGATGCAATTGTCATAAAGGGCATCAAGACTGTAGCCGATCTGGCCGAGCGGGCGGAAATCGATACGCGCTACTTCGGTATAGTTCAGGCGGGAGTTGAACTTTCTCCCGATACTCCGCTGATAAAAAACACCCGCTACGATATCGTGCAGCGGACGGAGCCGGTGGAAGTGAAGCTCGGACCGGACCATCTGATCGAGGTGACCATCAACGGGCAGCGCCATGATATCCCGGACACCTCGGTTTTCGTTGATTTGTTCGACTTAATCGGCTTCGATACGAGAGGAATCGGATTCGAAAGAGACGGCGAAAAAAAGACGCTTGAGCTCTTGCTCAACGGAAAAGAAGCAGGGTTTCTGGAGCCGGTGGAAGAAGGAGACGATATCATCATTCGGTGGAAACGATTCAAGTCGGAGCAGTAAGACTATTTTGTCGAATTTCAGTAAAATGTAAAAATATAATTATTTACATTATAAAATTTATATTTTTAATATAGTTATTGATAATGGAATATGATTGGAGTACCATACTAGATGAATTTATACTTGATTAGGCACGGAGAATCCGTAGCAAATGTAGAAAGACGTATATCCGGAAAGACGGATGTCGCGTTGACGGAAAAGGGATGCGACCAGGCGCGGGAAGTGGCGGAGAAGCTTGCAAACATTGATTTCTCCGCTGTTTATTCATCGAATCTTCAGAGAGCGATGAATACGGCAAAGGAAATTCTGAAGGGAAGGAATCAGGAGTTAAAGACTTTCAAAGAGTTGCAGGAACGCGACTTCGGAGATTGGGAGGGTTTGACTTTTGAGCAGATTCAACAGCAGTTTCCGGAAGATTGGGATATCTTTATCAAGAAGGGACAGAATACCGACATCCCGGGTGGAGAAGGGATTACGGTCTTTTATGACAGAGTAAAGAGTGCCTTTGAAAATGTAATCGGAAGGCATGATGTCAACTCGGATGAGAATATCTGTATCGTGGTACACGGATGTGTTCTGATGGCGTTGTTTTCGCATTTTTCCCACGGCGATTTGAGCGGTTACAGCAAGTATTATTTTGAAAATGCACGCGTGAACTTGGTACATCACACAAAGGATTACTCCGTGATACGCAGACTGAACGCGTAGGGAGCATTTTCCCGTGAAACGTGCTCGGAGAGATACGTAGAGAATAAAAAGATAGGATGACTTCATGAAAGCAGAAATCGTTAATTCGTTTATATCCGCCGCATTAAAAGTGGTAAACAGTTTTTCTTCCAATCCTTTTTCCGTTGGAAGACCGTTTGTCAGGCAGAGCACATATGCCACAAATGAGATCATTATCATATTGGGGATTACAGGTGAAATTAAGGGACAAGCCTGTTTCAGCATGTCGAACGATTTGGCGAAGAGCATAGCTTCCGCCATGATGATGGGAATGCCGGTGATGGAAATCGATGATATGGCAAAGTCCGCATTATCGGAACTCGGCAATATGATTATGGGCAACTCCGCCACCTTGTTGTTCAACAACGGAATCAAGACGGATATCACGCCCCCTTCTCTGTTAACCGGTACGGCTATGGAAGTTTCTTCTGCTGATATGGAGACCATTTGTGTGCCGCTGAATTCGGGAGTCGGCACCATTGAGTTTGACATCGGAATTAAGACAAACTGATCCTCTAATCGCACATCCGATTGGCGGAGGCAGGCGAGTATCATACATAAAATGAAGCTGACGTATTGTCGGCTTTTTTTGTAAAAAGATTTCGTCATCCATTTTTCGGATTCGTATAGTATAATGAACTTGCCTCGCCTGGGACAGATAGCGAGAATTTGAACGAAGAAGGTGGATATGGACTTTTTAAACATTTTGCTGATGCTTTTGGGGGGTGCAGGGCTCTTCCTATACGGCATGAACATTATGAGCGCCGGTCTTGAAAAAATAGCCGGTAAGCGTTTGGAAGGGCTGATTGCCAAACTGTCGGGACGCGTATTTCACGGCATTGCCGTAGGGGTTGTCGTGACCGCAATCATACAAAGTTCCTCCGCGACAACGGTTATGGTGGTCGGTTTTGTAAACGCCGGAATCATGACACTCAAGCAGGCAATCGGTATTATTATGGGTGCCAATATCGGTACAACCGTTACCGCTCAACTCGTCACCATTAATATTACAGCGATTGCACCCCTCGGTATCGCACTGGGCGTGGCATTGAAACTTTTTTCAAAGAAAAACCGCACGGAGATTATCGGAGAAACCATTCTGGGATTTTCCCTTATTTTTTTTGGAATGAAAGTCATGACAACCGCCATTGCGCCTGTAAAAAATATCCCTGAAATCACCGAGTTCTTTGCCCTTGTCGGAGCCGGAGGATTTAAAAATACCGTCCTCGGTTTTTTCCTCGGAGCGGGTTTTACCGCCCTGTTACAGTCGAGTTCCGCGACTACGGGTATTATGATTGCGATGGCGAGCACCGGAATTTTGCCTTTTGAAGCGGCGTTCCCGATCCTCATGGGAACAAACGTCGGAACATGTGTGACTGCAATTATTTCCTCAATCGGTGCAAACAATACGGCGAAGAGAGCGGCGATGATGCACCTATTGTTTAACGTAATCGGAACGGTAGTCTTCCTCACCCTTTTCTCCGGGATTTCCATCAGCATCGTGAAAATGATCAGCGATGACCCGACGAATCAGCTGGCGAACGCACATACTTTGTTTAACGTTGTCAATACCGTTCTCCTGTATCCGTTCTCCATGCTCATTGTGAAAGCTTCCACCTGGATTATTCCGATTACCAAGGAGGAGGTTGAGGAGGTGAAACTTCAAAGAGCTCTTCATCTCGACGAGCGTATGCTCAGCACTCCTCAGATCGCAATGTCTCAAGTATACAAAGAAGTATTTTATATGGCGGATGTCGTGAAGACTTCACTGATGTACGCCATCGAAGGATTGATGAACAACGACGATGCGGCATACAAGAAAACGTTCAAGCTTGAAAAAAATATCAATGAGATGGAGAGGCGGCTGGTCGACTATCTCATTAAGCTGACCAACACCGGAATCAATACGAGAGACCGAAGCAATATCGACGTCCTGTTCAACACCATCAATGACCTCGAACGGGTAGGGGATCATGCGGAGAATATTGCCGAGCTCGCAGAGCAGAAATTCGGAGAATCTCTCAGTTTTTCAGATGAAGCGAATAAAGAGATGCAGGGAATGATTACGGCGGTATCCGAGTGTTTTGACTACTCCATCGAGGCGATCAGAAAAAAAGATCACGAAGCGGCGAAGATGTGCGTGGAGATGGAAGGAGTGGTAGACGAAATGGAGAAGACGCTGAGAAAGCAACATATCGTCAGGCTCAACCAAGGTGTTTGTGAATCGAACGGCGGGATCATCTTTCTCGACACTTTGAGCAATTTGGAAAGGGTTTCGGACCACGCCTCCAATATTGCCATCACCGTACTCGACGGTTATACCGATTAATTGGATTTACAACCTTTTTTATGCCTTTTGTGAAATAAAAAATTGACCATGATATTGACCATGTCTCAGGTCAAAAATAGGCAAAAATCGTCATAAGATGACAAAAACAAAAATCCCGCCAATCGTTCCGATTAGCGGGATTTCATTCGTTTGCCGACTTGGCAAAACCTGTTTGGTGCGGATGGCGGGACTTGAACCCACATGAGCGTGGCTCGCTACCCCCTCAAGATAGTGCGTCTACCAGTTTCGCCACATCCGCATATCAATTGCACTTGATAATTCTAAACTCGTTCTGTCATTTTGTCAATACCGAAATTTGATTATATTCATCAAAAGGACGATCAAACCTGATTGAGGCTGAAAAGTGTTTTAATGAATCCTTTCGGCTCTGTATTATAATGGACATAGTATTCGGAATACGAAACAGGCGGGAGGAATTTTGAAACAGCGTCATATTGTGATTTTCTTCATCATATCCCTTTTACAGTACATTGCAGCCAATTTTGCGCACCCGATTACGCCCACATTGATTCATGATCTGTCACTTCCCGGGTATATGTTCGGTGCCGCTTTCGCCGCAATGTCTTTTACCAATTTTCTCTTTTCTCCGTTTTGGGGAAAAATGAAAGAATTCATCTCTTTAAAACTGCTGATTGCACTCGGCTGTATCGGATACGGCTTCGGTCAATATCTGTTCAGCATTTCGACGACCGAAATCGACATTATCGTCGCAAGATGTATTGCCGGGTTTTTTGTCGGATCCATCGGAGTCAATTCTCTGATCTATATTACCGAAAGCTCGGGGAGAGAATATGCAGGGAAAAATCTGGCGGCCTTTGTCATCATACAGGCGCTCGGAGCGGCAGGGGGTTACCTTCTCGGGGGCATCATCGGTATTTACTCCATTCGGGCAACTTTTTCGGCACAAACTCTGACCCTTTTTCTATGCGGGTTTCTGTATTTTATGTTCACGGACGAGAGCAAAATCAGGAAAAATACTTCCGCTGCACTCTCAAAAAGAGAGTTTATACGTGAAATCAATCCTCTCAAAACCTTTGCGGATTGCCGCGTTTTTATGACGCCGTATCTGGCGATCCTCTTCGGCGTTGTAGTTGTTTCAGGTATCGGCTCGAATGCTTTTGACCAAAGCTTCAACTACTTTTTGAAGGCGGAATTTGCACTGACTCCGATTTATAACGGAATCTTAAAGGCGGTGACGGGAATTTTGACGCTGCTATTTGTCAGCGGGATCAGTATGAAGATCATGAAGAAAAACAACATCAATCATGCGACGGCTCGCATCTTTTTTGCCTGTGCCTTCAGCATTGTCGCATTGTTCTTTATCCGGGACAGGGTTCTGTTCCTGATTACGGCTCTAGTGTTTTTCTCGTTCAATGCGGTTTACACGCCGCTTCTGCAGGATATGATTGCACGCAGTGCAAACGATCACAACGGCAATATGCTGATGGGATTTTACAATGCGACAAGATCGCTCGGGATGATCTGTGGAGCGCTGATATCCGGTTTTATGTACGATTTCGGTGCAATGCTTCCCTTTGTGCTTGCAGCCGCCTGTTTTGTGCTGTCCGGTGTCGGGGCTTTTTCACTCGGCAAGAAAATACCGCAATCTTCCAAGGATGAGTAGATTATTTGATACAATGTAGGTAAGAATCGATATGTGAAAGGAGAGCAAAATGTCAAAATACACAGTGATTGTCGTGATAACCATTGTTACAGTCATACTTTTTGCAGCCTGTTCGATACGAAAAGAAGTGAGTGCTGCGGATCTCGGAAAGTTGATCCGGTATCGATATGAATACAGCGGAGGAATGGCGGGCGACAGCTATGAAATCAAAATTGAGAAAGATGAGAACGGCTCCGTGTTTTTGTATGAGACATACGGCAATCGCCACCCGTACGAAACCTCCGTTCGTTATCGTTATCCCCTGAAGGATGATGTGTTGCAGGAGATTGAAGATTATTTGAAACAGAAATCGCTATGGGTGAAGACGCCGTTTGCTTCCGCTCAGGAGATTGTGCACGACGGCTATTCGTATTCGTGGAGTTTTGCAACGGATCAGGGATACTTTAAAATATACGAAGGCATGGTTGTGTCGGATGAATTGGGCACCAGGATTCCTCAACTCAATGAGTACATACGGGGTTTGAAATCCGATTCTGAAAAACAAAAAGATCCCGCCGTGTCGCGTATTCCCGAAGAAGATGTGGTGGGTTTTTATTTGATTTATGACGATCAGTTCGCAGAAATCGTCGCGTCCCCGGACAAAAGCTGGGTTTCGGTCAATCAGCAATATCTAAAGCCGGTCGGATCGACCGTGGAGAGTTTGCTCGAGAAGATGAAGGAGTGGTACTTACAGAAGCGGGATGCATGGGGCGATCAGATTTTGGATGCGTATCCTCTGGATTTTTCCGAATCCGCTCATCCGGGTCCCGGCCTCAACAAGTACGCAGTCTATCTCATCGCGCGTTCTCACGAATCATATCCTCCTTATTTGCAAATACTGAAATTTGGCGGAGAAGAAGCACCGGATGACGTGCTGGAGTTTCTTCAAAAATCATGGGATTTGCTAAAAGAGAGCACGGAAGAGTGACATTCAATGGGAGCGCACCGGCTGTGCGAAGCGGATCGGTGCTCCTGTGGCGGACCTTCTGCGGATTCGCAAGACGGATGACAACATTCTTTCTCAGCTGATAGGAAATGTATGATATTGATGTCCAAAGAAACATAGTGCGGCGTTCTTTCAAAACCGAGGTGAAAGAGCGCTTCGGTTTTTCTCGGGGGTTCTCTCGGGGGGAAGATGGACACAGAAAAAGAATATCGAGATGACGGATGTTTCTACTATTCGGAAGACAGAATAATAGGAAAAATGAAATACCTTGTAAGAATCATGCGTTTATTATAATATAGGCGTAGTACTATTTTTAAAAATTAACATATGTCAATATGAATATTTATGTACTCGGAGGAAGCATGGACACACACTTTATTCTGAATTTACCTACTGAAGATTTATATCATACATTTATTGAGAGCGTTCTTACAGATGCTATGAGCTTTGAGTCGGTAATCTTGGAATTGGAGGGTTCTGAGCGCTATGGTTGCGATTTTATCTTCAGAATCCATGTCCAGACGGCAAAACAGTTTGTAGGAGCCGTAAAGCTTGATTATCAGAATGTGGCAAATTCCTCCGTCGATTTGATTGACAGAGCGTTGTCGTTGGAACTTTATGAGATTTTGAATCTCAACTACCATATTGCGGGAATCTGTTACAAGCATCTCGGATACCCTGAAAAATCTTTGGAATCATTTATGAATGTTCTAAAATATGAGGAGCGTTATGGATTTCGGCACCTTACTTCCATGGCGTATTTTTATATCAGTGAACTGTACATACTTCATGACAACAGCGAATACGCATTGGAATACGCCAACCTCTCCATGAAGACCCTGGAGGAGACCAAGGACTGTGAGCCTCGGTATCACAACAAAAAAGTGATGTTTACCGCGAATATCCTTCAGCTTTTGTACCAAATGGAAAAATATGATGAGATATATCCCTATGTCAAAATCATTCAGGACAATTATTTTGAGAATAAAACCCTTCAGAATAAGTATACCTATTATATTGCGATGATGCATTATCACTTTGCCGTCGACGAATATGACAAAGCCAAGGAGGATTTATACCGAATTTTGTCGATGGTGGAGGACGCCGAGCCGGAATTTATTCTTCAACAGGTCAAAGCCTTCTTGGTTCTTGCTTCGCAAAAAGGGATGA
>JAUMXJ010000212.1 GCA_030529205.1 Bacillota bacterium
ATTAACCTCGTTGCTTGATTGAGGATACAATTCGGTTTGTTCTTCCTCCGCAAAATCTTTAGCATTTTTCCGTCTGGAAAGTTTAAATAATACTGATTTGCTTTCTTCAGCTTCGGGTTTTCTGGTTATTATATCAAATTGTTTCGGATATGCAATAATCAGCTACAAATTTATATCCCAATAGCCGGCTTTAGTAGAGCCTATCCTATTCAGTATTCCGAGATCTTTCATTTTCTTCGTTGCGCGGGCAACCGTGCTTTTTCCTATACCCAGCAGCTCGCATATCTCGTTTTTAGTGATGTGCGGATTCTTTCTTATTTCATTTATAATGCTTTCTTCTGTTTTGGACAGATTTCTAGTTCCGCTTCTTGTTCCATTTGCAGTTTCATTTCTTGTTCCATCAGTGGAACCAGAAACTTTCGGACCAACGGCCGCTGTAGCAATCTCAGTCAACGGAATCGTTATACGGAAAATATCACCTTCCACAAATTGCGGTTCTGCTCCCGAATACATCTTTGTATACTTATAAGTATTTCTCATTCCAGAGCCTAATTCGTCAGCAAGTCCTATTTCTCTGAAGACCTTTGAAATCGGGGGATTTTTCGGAAACGGCTCAAAGGTCGCAAGGTTCAGCGCGCCATGTCCATGAGAAAGATTCGCATTTTCCGTGAAGATCCGATTCTTTTCAATAACCATCTTAGCCACATATGCATTTGAAAAATCGCGATGTGCCAATAGGTTCGATACTATCTCACGCAGGATGTTATCCCTTGCGGAAACACTCTGGATTCCATCCAGATGGAAAGTATCATTTAGATGCTTTTTTCCGAAAGCCATCAGCCTATCATAGCTCTCAATGAGATTTGTGATGACAACATCTCGGTCATCATAGCGATCCGTGTTAAGTACACGGAAAATTGCATCAGTCTTATGCTGTGGTAATGCGGACATTATCAGCTGATCCGTTCCGAAAAGAAGGATGGCGGCAAGCGTAATTCCTTCCTTGCCTGAGGTTTGATCTCTCAAAACAAGGCCTGCGCTGCGCACAACCTGCTCGTTTGTCATGTTGAGCCAAGGATGTTCCTTGGTGCGTGAGCGGGTCATATTCTTTGCCCGCTCAATCAGGTCAGAACGCAAATCGCCTATCTCAAACACCGAGAACACCTTATTTACATAGAAGCTGCCGCTTTTCCGAGCATAAAGCCGATATACCTCATCTGAATGATGCGTGATATCTATGTCAGATTCATGACTGCGGTCATAAATACGACCAGCGCAGCGGCAAACAGTCTGTGAAACAGGCACCCTGACGTATAGGATTTTCTTCCCGTCATATACGTATTCAAATGGTGTCAGATAAAGCGGGGGATACATCTTGTTCTCATTGTTGACAGAAGTTACGAATTCCTTCTTAACCTTGTCAACCTTATCCTCCTCAATACCGAGGATTTCACCATTATCATTTACACCAAGAAATATATGCCCTCCATCCCTATTTGAAAAAGAACAAACGGTTTCATATACATCTTTTGTAACCTCAGTTCTTTATTTTTTAAATTCCACGGTAATGGTCTCACCACCATGAATCAAATCAAGCAGTTCCTGTGGAAGCTGTAACATTTTTAAACACCTCCTTGTATATAATATATGTTGTTAGGATTTTTATATACTTAGTGCCATTATTCTCTCTCCACACCTTTCGTGGGTGCAGCTGAGGGCATCGTTGATCTCCCTCTTTGTAGGAGCGCTATGCACTCTACACTTGTTGTATAGGGAAACATATCCACAATGCTGACTTTTTCGAGGGTATAGCCGTTCGCGATGAGTTGTTTCAAGTCGCGGGCGAGCGTGGTGGGGTTGCAGGAGACGTAGACGATACGCGGCGGGGATTTGTCGATCAAAGCGGATAGTGCTGCGGCGTCCGCTCCGCCTCGGGGCGGATCCAAAATCACCACATCCGGAGTGAAGTCTTTCAAGACGCCCGAGAGCAATTCTTCACAGGGACCTGCATAGTAGCGGGCGTTTTCGACTTGGTTCAGCATTGCATTCTTTCGTGCATTTTCAACCGCTTCCTCGACAATTTCTATCCCGACGATTTCGGATGCGTATTCGGAGGCGCAAATCCCGATGGATCCCACTCCGCAGTAAAGATCCAAAAGGGATTTT
>JAUMXJ010000213.1 GCA_030529205.1 Bacillota bacterium
TTCAAGCCCCAATGTGTGAATCAGTTCGTTGAGATAATTCGCGTTGATTTTCTTTCCGTCCATCAGAATAGGCAGTGTGATGTTTTCGATGACATCCAATACCGGAATGAGATTATAAAACTGATAAATCAGCCCCACATTTCTTCTTCGGAAGATGGCGAGCTGCTCTTCGTTTTGTGCATAGACATCCTGGCCGTTCATGTACACCTTTCCGTCCGTCGGCCTGTCGACGCCGCCTAAAATATGGAGCAGGGTGGATTTTCCCGATCCGGAAGGCCCGATGATTGCGACAAACTCGCCTTTTTCAATCGAAAAAGAAATATCGTCAAGGGCTCTCACTTCGGTGTCCCCTGAACCATAGTATTTTTTTAGATGTTCGATTTTCAGAATTTCCATAAGTCCTCCACTGTTTTGATGATACCAGCATAAAATGCCAAAGTGACAGTAGAGTGACAGATATAAAATTAAATAACGCCTTTGTAGAACTTAATATGAAACGAAGCGCCTTCACCTGTATTTTCCGCTTTAATCGTTCCGTTTTGCGAGACAATAATCATTCTGCAAAGGGAAAGACCGATGCCGATGCTGTTCGGGCTCGAATTGCTGCTTGTAAAATAACGTTCGAACAGGCGCGGGATGTCCTCTTCCGGAAACCCCCCGCCATTGTCGGATATGACAATCTGTGTAAAAAGGGGAGTTTCGTTCGCTCGGATGTGAATGACATGTCTCGGAGCGTCCTTTTGGAATCCGACACGCATAAAATGTTCGACGGCGTTCTTGACAATATTGGTAATCGCTTCCGCAGTCCAGTCGATATCCCCTGTAAAGGTTTCGTTATCGACCTCGACAACAAGATCGATATCGCCCAGTTCCAATGGAATCAAAAGGGGTTGAATCGCTTTGTCGATCAGCTGTCGCACTCTTACCGGTTCCGCACGGAATTGTGCTGTTCCGGCATCAATTTTTGACATTTTAAGCAATGTCTCCGTCAGCCACTTGTTGCGTTCGATTTGTTTCTTGATGTCGCGCAAAATGTCGAGACGGGTCTCATAAGAGATCTCCTCTTTTGAAAGTCTGGAAACGGCGATATTGATTGCCGTAAGGGGCGTGCGCACCTGATGAAAAATATCGGCAATTGCTTCCTGCAACGTAATTTTATCTTTTTTCAAACGATCCGATTGCTCGGAGAGTCTGGCGGTCATCTTGTGGATTTCACTTTCGAGTATCGCTATCGCTCCTTCGTTGCTGTTCTTGATGATGAGCGTTTTTTCCTGATTGTGTAGAATGCGTTCCAGCTCCGAAGCGAGCTTTTTGATTTTTTTATCGCGAAGAAACAAAAACAGAAAAAATAGAAGGAGGAAGAAGACGGACGTCAATAGAACGAAGATGCCCGCCGCAGTATGGCGGGAGAAGGCAAAAGCCGTCAGAATGAAAGTGCCGAGAAGGCTGATTATGATTTCATATCGCTTGAAAGGCATCATGTTCTCCAATCCGTGCTGTGCACGAGGACGTCAGTCGAGTCGATATCCGATTCCGCGGACGGTCTTGATGATGACCGGATTCTGGGGATCCTCTTCGATTTTCTCGCGCAATCGCTTGATATAGACGGTCAGGGTATTGTCATTGACAAAGTCTCCGGCTATATCCCAGATATCCTCCAAGAGCTGGCTGCGCGTGAGAAGAATGCCCCGGTTGTTTACAAATGTCATAAACAGCCGATATTCGAGTGCGGACAGAGGGATTTCCTGCTGATTCCTGCACACCGTACCTTTCTCGGCATCCACCTCCAGGTTTTCGATTTGGAAGACACTGGTTCGTCTCAGGACATTCTTGATTCTGGACAGAAGCTCTCTGACGCGAAACGGCTTCAGAATATAATCGTATGCACCGTAGTCGAATCCTTTTACGACCAGGTTTTCGTCATCGGAAGCGGTTAGAAAAATAATGGGCGTCTTGCCGGCATTGGCTTTTTCGCAGAGAGAAAACCCCTTCCCGTCAGGAAGAGAAATATCCAGTAGGAGAAGGTGATATCTGTCGTTTGCGAGAAGGCGCTCCGCCTGTGACAAATTCTTCGCAAAATCGACCGCATATCCTTCTTCCTTGAGGATTTCAATTAAGTTTTTGATGATGGTCTCAT
>JAUMXJ010000214.1 GCA_030529205.1 Bacillota bacterium
GATACCCATACGTCGGTATAGATGACGTCCGCACCTTTGACATCGTCGACGTTTTCAGTCAATTCGATGGTTGCTCCGGTCTCTTTCGCGAGCTCTTTCATTTCTTTTACAAGCTCTTCATTCGGCCAGAGTGTCTTCGGTGCAAGACCGACAAAGTGCATTCCGAGTTTTGCGGCACCGATCATGAGCGAGTTGCCCATGTTGTTTCTCGCGTCACCCGCATACACCAGCTTCACCTTGTTAAGAGGCTTGAACACATGCTCCTTGATGGTCATGAAGTCCGCGAGAATCTGGGTCGGATGGTACATATCGGTGAGACCGTTCCATACAGGAACTCCCGCATACTTCGCGAGCTCCTCCACAGTCTCCTGTTTGAATCCTCTGAACTCGATTCCGTCGTAGAATCTTCCGAGTACGATTGCCGTATCTTCTATGCTTTCTTTTTTGCCCATCTGGCTGTTGGTCAAGAAAGTAACGCATGCGCCCTCGTCAAACGCAGCTGTTTCAAAGGCACAACGTGTTCTTGTGGAAGTTTTTTCAAAAATGAGGCAAATGTTTCTTCTTTCAAGCAAATTGCCCTTGATTCCCGCTCTCTTCTTCTCTTTCAGATTGATTGCAAGATCGAGAAGATAGTTGATTTCTTGCGGGGTGTAATCTTTGAGTGTCAGTAAATGTCTGCCTCTTAAATTGATTGGCATAGATCCTCCTTACATGAAAAGCGTCGCGCTTTCCTGTTCATTTGATTTGATTTATTTCGTTTTATCTCGATGTCGATTTATTTTTGCTGTTCTTTACGCTTCCCTGAACAACGGCATGGACATACATCTCGGGCCGCCTCTTCCTCTGGAAAGCTCGGAACTGCCGATTTCGTGAAGTTTGAATCCGCGTTCACGCAGCAGTCCGTTTGTCACATAGTTGCGATCGTATACAATCACTTCACCCGGTGCAATGGCAAGCGTATTGGAGCCGTCGTTCCACTGCTCCCTCTCCGCATCGATGATGGAATCTCCGCCGCAACGAATCAAGTCCACTTTGTCGATTCCGAGGTGACGAGCAAGTATGGTTTCAATCGGATCCTGCTCTTTATGAATGACGAACTCTCCGTCATCGGATGTCTTTTCAAGTGTGTATATGGTTAACGGACCTTCGATTCCCGGGTGTATCGTAAACGCATCCTTGTCGATCATGGTAAACACGGTATCCAGATGCATGAATGCTCTTGTCTTCGGAATATCAAACGCAATAATTTTCTCAAAAGGTTCGTCTGAAGAAAATAGTCTCTTAGCAAAAATTTCAATAGAATCCGCATCCGTTCTCTGAGAAACTCCGATTGCGACGATTTTATCGCTGAGAGTCAGAATATCTCCGCCTTCAAGGGCTGCATTGTAGCTGCGGTCATACCAGAACGGTACTTGACTTTGTTTAAATCTCGGATGATGTTCAAATATATACTTTCCGAACAGTGTTTCTCTGTTTCTCGTAACAGTCCTCATATGGTTCAAAGAAACGCCTCTTCCCGTAATGGCAAACGGGTCTCTTGTGAAATAAAGATTCGGCATGGGATCGATAATCAAAGGATTTTCGTTGCCGATCATGGAAAATAGGGATTGTTTTCCGGTAGAAGGAATCTCTTCTCTTCGAATCCCGGCGACCAACTTTCCGAATAATGCGTCATTGCCGAGCGATTCTAAATAATTTCGGACGGCATCCGCCTGATGTTCGGATTCCAGCTGCGCTTCCGATATGTAGTCATCGAGGAATTTTGCTTTTACTTTGCTGTCTGATAAAACATCTTTCATCAAATCTCCCAGATAGACAACCTCCACACCGCTCTTACGGAGTACCTCCGCAAATTGGTCATGCTCTTTTTGCGCTAACGGCAAATCGGGGATATCATCAAAAAGTAGCCTGGCCAAAATGCTGGGAGAGAGGTTGTTGAGCTCTTCTCCGGGGCGATGTAACAGGACAGTCTTTAATTTTGAGATTTCAGAATATACGTTTAAACTCATAGGCTCTCCTTCATTTATTTTATTCGCCGAACTGCAGCAAATTATTTAACAATTTATGCACAAAAAACGCTTGTACGCATTGACTTTATCACCTTGCAGCCTTTTTGTCAAACAGTT
>JAUMXJ010000215.1 GCA_030529205.1 Bacillota bacterium
AAACTTCATCCAGACTGACAATCTTTGCACCGATCATGTCCGCAATCTCCTGTTTCAGGTACGGATCATAGGTGAGAACTTCTTTTGCACCGAGAGCGATTAAGACTTCGGCAACCCGAAACCCGATCTTGCCGAGCGACAAAATGCCGATTGTCTTTCCTTTCACCTCTCTGCCGATGTACTTCGTCTTGTCCCAATTTCCCGCTTTTACAAAAGCATTTGCTTCCGGAATTCTTCTGAGAACGGTGAGAATGGTTCCGACAGCGAGTTCCGCAACCGCCTCCGTGCTGCCAGCCGGAACATTGTAGACGTCAATTCCTTTTGATTTCGCATATTCGACATCGATATGATTGAGTCCGATTCCGCCCATTGCGATAATCTTCAGGTTTTTTCCGGCATCAATCATATCCTTGTCAACCGGAGTCTGCGCTCTGACAATCAGGACATCATAGGAGCCGACCATGGCTTTGATTTCTTCAAGATTTTTGTCGTAGACCAGATCCACCCGGAATCCGGCTTCTCTCAGCTTGCTGAGGCCTTCTTCTCTGATTTTCTCAGTTACCAAACACTTAAGCATAAACACCTCTATATATAATTTATTGTTCACAGATCAAAGTCTTTTGCTAATTATAAGCAAGAATAGCACCGACAAAGTCGGCGCTATCAGACATAAGAATTATAGGAAAGGTTGCGCGAACTGCAACAGCATACCTGCCGCAACCGCTGAACCGATAACACCTGCGACATTCGGCCCCATCGCGTGCATGAGCAGGAAGTTGCTTGGGTTTGCTTCCTGTCCGACCTTTTGAGAAACACGAGCAGCCATAGGAACCGCACTGACGCCCGCAGAACCGATCAGAGGGTTTACCTTACCGCCGCTGAACAGGTACATCAATTTTCCGAACAGGACTCCGCCGGCTGTACCGATCGCAAATGCGACAAGACCCAATGCGATAATCTTCAGCGTTTCCACTCTGAGGAAAGTCTCCGCATTTGCCGTTGCACCTACGGTGACACCGAGGAAAATCGTTACAATATTACACAGTGCATTCTGTGCGGTATCGGAAAGTCTGTCCGTAAGCGTTGTCTCTCTGAACAGGTTTCCCAGCATAAGGAATCCCACCAGGGAAGTTGCCGAAGGAAGAATCAATGAGATAAAGACGGTTACCAAGATCGGGAAAAGGATTTTCTCTCTCTTGGAGACAGGTCTGAGCTGCTCCATTTTGACTTCTCTTTCTTTCTTCGTCGTAAGCGCCTTCATAATCGGCGGCTGAATCATAGGAACGAGTGCCATGTATGAGTACGCTGCGACCGCAATCGGTCCGAGCAGATGCGGTGCCAATTTGGCTGTGACATACAGCGCCGTAGGGCCGTCCGCTCCTCCGATAATCCCGATGGAAGACGCTTCCAAAATACTGAAGCCCAACAGTCCGGCAACGACGAATGTGAAAAAGATACCGAGCTGAGCCGCAGCTCCGAGAAGGATACTCTTCGGATTGGCAATCAGCGGTCCGAAGTCTGTCATGGCGCCGACCGCCATAAAAATCAGCGGTGGGAAAATCCCGAGTTTTACGCCCTGATAAATGTAGTAGAGAAGTCCGCCTTCTTTCTTTACAATATCAGCACCCTGGATGACCATAGCCAATGTCTCCTGGCCGTTCACCATACTGTTTCTGAATACGCCGTCACCGCCGGCTAGGTATTTCTGAATGTTGTTGACCCAAATTTCCGGTTCCTTCATCAAATCCGCCAAGGGCAGATTGGCTAACAGCATACCGAATGCAATCGGTACGAGAAGGAGCGGTTCAAATTTTTTCCTAATTGCGAGGTAGAGCAGAAAAAGCGAGACCGCAATCATGATCCATTGACCGGGTGTCGCATTTGCAAAACCTGTAGAGCTTAGGAAATTTAAAAATACTTCTTTCATTAAAATCTCCTATCGCACTAGCCTATCACTACGAGGCTCGCTCCCGTATCAACTGTATTTCCTTCATTTACGCTTACGGATTGTACAACGCCGTCTTTCGGTGCGACAATCTCGTTTTCCATTTTCATCGCTTCGAGAATCAGGAGGACTTGACCTTTTTTGACACTGTCTCCCGCTTTTACCATCACTTTCAGGATA
>JAUMXJ010000216.1 GCA_030529205.1 Bacillota bacterium
TTTCCTGACTGCCGAATTTGAAGCGGTCCCAGCGGGAAAGGCAAGAGATCTCGGAATCGATCGTTCCATGATTCTGGCATACGGTCAGGATGACAGATCCTGTTCATTTGCTGCACTCCGCGCTATTCTGGACACAAAAAACGTTGAAAGAACTGCAGTTGTGATGCTCATGGACAAGGAAGAAGTCGGTTCTCAGGGAAATACCGGTTCCGCTTCCGCTTATTTCGACTATGTCCTTGCGGAACTGATGAATCTTCAGGAGAAGAATTACAGTGATTTGCATCTTAAGAGATGTATGCAGGGCACACAGGTGCTTTCAGCCGATGTCGGAGCCGCATTCGATCCGAACTATGCCTATGCATATGAAAAGAGAAACTCCAGCATGCTCGGAAAAGGTCTCCAACTTGTAAAATACACCGGATCCAGAGGAAAGGGCGGATGCAATGATGCCAATGCCGAATTCCTTGCAGTGGTTGCCGATATTTTCGATAAGAACGGCGTCGTATGGCAAGTGGGGGAACTCGGTAAAGTCGATCAGGGCGGCGGCGGCACCATCGCATTTATTTTGGCAAATGCCGGGGCGGAAGTTGTAGATTGCGGAATTCCTGTTATTTCAATGCATGCACCTCATGAAGTGACTTCCAAAGTCGACAACTATATGGCTTTCCTCGGATACAGAGCATTCCTGAGAAGATAGGACGACGGTCGGAGTGGACGACGGTCAGAGAGAGTAAGATAGAGGACGCGACTCGTCAGATTGGTTCGTGTTTTCTGATTGAAGCAATCATAAAAAAGTGCGGAGAGACACCATCTGCCGCACTTTTGCTTTTATATCCTTCTCTTTGTTATTCGATATTTAGACGATGTTTGAGACACCAGGATGTCGTGCAGTAGAGCAGGAGAAATATTGCGACATCGAGAGCGAACGGAAAGGATGTAAAGTGATGGAGAATCGCATCGGATTCACTCATCTTGGCGATATCATACATATTTATAAATGCCTCCGGAAAGAGTGTCTGCAGCCGGATTGTGAGGAAATAATAGGCAACCGTTGACACAATGACGATGAAAGCCGCCGTTAAAAATTTGTCCCTGACGGAATGGAACATCTGCACGATGGAGATGCTTGCATAGATCAGCATGGAAAACATCAGTAGAGTTAGCGTCGAAGCAATAAAGCTCAGATAGGGGTAAGAGGATGTAATCCGGATGATAAACTTGCCGTCCGCGCTGTAAAGGTGATTGTAATACGCAAAGACGGTGAAGATCAGTGTCCCGACCAAGTACCAAAAAAGAGAAATCAGGAGCTTTGAAGAAATCAGTTTGTGAATGGATACCGGAAGGGTATGTGTGAGATATCCCTCATTTGCAAACATACTTTCATAAAACCTGTTCGCCGTCATAAAGAGGCAAGCGATGAGCATACCGAAATACCCGATTCCGATGATGATACTCATCACGAATTTCAACATGTGAAATTGATCTCCGGCACTTTGACTGAACAAAAAAATCAGATTTGCCGTAAAGGCGAAGAAGTAAATTGGAATAAAGATTCTTGCGGTTGATTTCAATTCGTATTTTAACAGTCTACCCAACATAGTATACCTCTCTGAAAATTTGATCTAATGATTTTCCTTGTTTTTCTCTGATTTCGTCGACGCTTCCCGATAGTTTGATTTCTCCGCGGTCCAAAAAAATGACTTCATCGAAGATTTTTTCAATATCCGCAACGAGGTGTGTGGCAACAATCATCGTTGAGTCTTCTACATAGTGCTGCACAATCATTTTTAAAATGTAATCACGGGCAGCCGGATCGACACCGCCGATGGGTTCATCCAGGAGATAGAGCTGTGCTTTTCTCGATAAGACGAGAGCGAGATGAAGTTTCTCCGCATTCCCTTTGGACAGCGCGTTAAACGTTTGATATTTCTCAAGCCCCAACAGGTTCAGGATGTTCTCCGCTTTGTGCATGTCAAAATCCTGATAAAAATCTTGGAATAATGCGAGACAATCGCGAACTTTCATCCACTTCGGAAGATAGTTACGATCCGGCAGAAAGGAGGTGATTTTTTTGGACTCCATTCCTACAGGATGCCCGCATACCCTGATTTCTCCGTTGTCAGG
>JAUMXJ010000217.1 GCA_030529205.1 Bacillota bacterium
CACCTCTTCCCATTCCGAACAGAGAAGTTAAGCCTCGTCACGCCGATGGTACTGCTATATTGTGGGAGAGTAGGTAGCCGCCGTTTTTTAGGTATTATTTTTTAAGAAGGAGCATTTTCTGAAAAGAGAGAGTGCTCCTTTTTTTGCATGTATACCTGCCCTCTATACCGCATATCGTACCTTCGGGGCGGGTGAAAAAGAAAGGACAAAAAAGAAGCAAAAACAGCTGCGTCCGTATGCGGTAAAATTTACATACGGGAGAAAATAAATTTACATCCGTATGTAAGTTTACGCGCGTCCGTATGTAGCGAAATTTATATACGGACGGAAATTTTTGCGCATCCGTATGTACGTGAAATTAGCGTAAAATCCCACGTCAGCCACTTGCCGAATTTAATCTTGAGAGATGCGAAGTTGCCGGGCCTTGTAAAGCAGAAAAACGGCCTTTTTTTGGGGGGATATGTTTTCAGGGACAAAGGCATTTGCTTTTCTGTTAGGGAGATTGAAAATAATCATGTACATTTGCCGGATAAAAGAAACGAAAAGAAATGATTCAATCTATGACCGGATTCGGCAAGGTCACGGCCGAAATGCCGGATAAAAAGGTGACCGTCGAAGTCAAATCGTTAAACAGTAAGCAACTGGATTTATTTACACGTATTCCGTCCGTTTATCGGGAAAAGGAGATGCAGATCCGTAATGAGCTATCGCAAAAGTTGGAGCGAGGGAAGATCGATCTTATTCTCCATGTTGAATATATCGGGAAAGATACTTCGACAAAAATCAATGCGGCGGTAGTAGAAGGCTATTACGAGCAGATTCGAGACCTGGCGGAGAGATTGTCGGTGAGTGTGCCCGACGATTGGTTTCACACCTTGTTGCGTCTTCCCGATGTGATCAAAAACGAGACGGTAGAAGTCGATGAAGCGGAATGGCAAAAGGTTCATCAGGCAATTGCCGATGCGATGGCTCATCTGATCGAATTCAGACAGCAAGAAGGGATGATGCTTCAGAAACTCTTTGAACAGAAAATTGCGACGATCGGAGAGTTGCTCAAGGAAGTAGAACCGTATGAGCAGGAGCGGATCGAAAAAATCAAGGGGCGTTTGCTGGAAAATTTGCAAAAGGTGCCTGAGGTGGAATATGACAAGAACCGTTTTGAGCAAGAGTTGATTTATTATCTTGAGAAGTTAGATATCAATGAAGAAAAAGACCGATTGAAGAATCATTTGCAATATTTTATCGATACGATGAACAATGGGGGAGGGCAAGGTAAAAAGCTCGGATTTATTGTGCAGGAGATCGGTCGTGAGATTAATACGCTCGGTTCGAAAAGCAATCATGCCGAGATGCAGAAGATCGTGGTGCAGATGAAAGACGTTTTGGAGCAGATCAAAGAACAGATTTTGAATGTACTGTAATGAAGGGTAAACTGATTGTTTTTTCAGCGCCGTCGGGATCTGGTAAATCTACGATTATTCGCTATTTATTGGAAAAAGGCTTGCCACTTCGCTTTTCGATCTCTGCTACGAGCCGTGCTCCGCGGGGCGAAGAGGAGGATGGCAGAGAATATTATTTTTTGACGCCGGACGAGTTCAGACAGAAAATCGCGGCAGGCGAATTTCTCGAATACGAAGAAGTCTACCGAGATCAATTCTATGGTACACTCCGGTCGGAAGTGGAGCGTATTCAGGCGAGCGGTAATACGGTCGTGCTTGATGTCGATGTCGTAGGAGGCTGCCGTATCAAAGAGCAATACGGAGCTGAAGCGCTGTCGGTTTTTATCCGCCCTCCGTCGATCGAAGCCTTGCGTGAGCGGCTCGAAAAAAGAGCGACAGATGCTCCCGAAGTCATCGAACGTCGGCTGGAAAAAGCGGCCTACGAACTTTCGTTTGCCTGCCAATTCGACCGAATCATTGTGAATGATGATTTGGAGCAGGCACAGCGGGAAGCGTTGGGAATCGTGACGGATTTTATTCACTCCTAAGGGGGGCGGTAGGGGATCGTTTAGCTTTCTTTTTCGATGAAAACGGTCGGCATTTTTTCAGGTTCGTTTAATCCCATACATATCGGACATTTGGCTTTGGCCAACTGGATTTGCGAGTATGAG
>JAUMXJ010000218.1 GCA_030529205.1 Bacillota bacterium
TCCTGGTCCGCCGGTTTGTTCAATGCGACGATTCCTTGTACAAATCCGACAATGGTCGGAATAAAAGACCAGCAGGTCAGAAGCATTAAAACCGCGGAACCGTACTTCCCGGCATAAAACTTGTGCAGTCCGATCGATCCGAAAAAAATGGCAAGCAGGGCGTAGACATATTTGTTCACCAATTTCATCCCGTACATCCCGGGATTTTGCTGAGATGATTGATGCGCCCTGCCCACGCCGAAAGAACTCTGATGAGATGAATATCCGCCGTTGTACCTGATGGTCCCGTCACTCTTCGTCACGACAATTCTGTCATCACCTCTAAAAATCTCGACTCTGTCTCCGATGGAAGGATTATAGTTCACATCCGCATATGTAACTTCGAGTATGGAACCGTCGTCCATTCCGATGACAACATACTCTTCTCCCAAATCGATTATCTTCGCCATATTCCCTCCAGGATATCTCTTGAAATTCGTCCGAATACGCATATTATAACGCCTATTCGACACAATCATTATACTATGTTTGCTCGTTTTTTTTCCGTTCTTTCAAATACTTTCGATAGAGATCCGGTCTCCTTTCTTTCGTCAGTTGAACCGCCTCTTTCAATCTCCACTCCGCGATATTTTGATGATGCCCCGACAAAAGAATATCCGGCACGCGGTCGCCGTCATAGACTTCCGGACGCGTATAATGCGGATACTCCAAAAGCCCGCTGGCATGGCTTTCAAAATCGAGAGATTCCCTGCTTCCGAGGACACCGCCGCTCAAACGTGAGACGGAATCAACCAGCACCGCGGCTGCAAGCTCTCCTCCCGTCAGGATATAGTCTCCGATTGAAATTTCCTCATCCACATAGCGATCGATAAATCTTTGGTCCACGCCTTCATAATGGCCGCAGATTAGAACCAGATGATCGTACTGTGCGAGCTCTTCACATTTTTTCTGCGTAAGCAAAGTTCCTCGAGGGCTCATGTATAATACTCTCCTGCGATGCGACTCCCTCATTTTTTCACATTCAGGACGCACAATCTCCCTTTCGATCTCATGCTCACTCTCATCCCCGCTCTCGGAGGCGCATGCAGACAAAAGCGCATCCTTCAGAGGCTGGACGGTCATAACCATCCCCGCTCCTCCTCCGAATGGGGCATCGTCCACTTTTTTGTGTCGATCCGCACTGAAATCCCGAATTTGAATCAGTGCAATCTCAATATTTCCCTGCTTTTTTGCCCTTCCGATAATGGAAGAATCAAAAAAACCGGAGACCGCCTCCGGAAATAGAGTCAAAATACTAAACTTCATAAAAGTCCTTCAATCAACGACAGTTTGACATACCCCTCGTCAACATTGATTTCTTTTACAAATTCGTCGACCACGGGGACGAGAAATTTCTTTCCGCTCGGGTGTTTGATTTCATAAAGATCCTGTGCGGAATTCTGTATGACATCCAATATCACTCCATACTCCTCTCCCGCCATGCCGACAGCCCTCAGTCCGATCAAATCGACAATAAAATGGCCGCCTTCCCCGTCATCCAATACATCCCTCTCCGCCGCGACCTCACATCCGATCAGATGAAGCCCCTGCTCGATGGTGTCAATACCGTGAAACTTTACAAGCGGCATATTCTTATGAATCCTGCACTGTGCAATCTCAAGTTTCCTGTATCCCGACTTCTCCGAGATATAGAGGTGGCGGAAAGAAAGAAATTTCGTCACATCATCAGTAAAGGGGTAGATCTTAATCTCACCCCTAATCCCATGATGTGACACCATCTTCCCAATCACGATGTGATCAGTTCGCTGCATTTTCATCGATTACTTCGACAAATACCATTTTCTTTGACGGATCCGAAGAAGCCGCCTTGATAATCACTCTGATCGCCTTGATGATTCTTCCCTGACGACCGATGACTCTTCCGATATCAGGCTGCGCCACTCTGAGTTCGAGTACAGTCTTATCCTCTTCTTCGCGCTCGTCGATTCTGACCGCATCCGGATTCTCAACGAGTCCAACCACCATCGTCTTCAAAAGCTCTTTGTAATTACTGTTCATTTCCTTCCACTCTCTTTATCAATTTTTTTACTGTTTCTGTC
>JAUMXJ010000219.1:0-889 GCA_030529205.1 Bacillota bacterium
TAGGAATGATGCGGGAACTGCAAAGTCCAAAATTCGATTCTATGAGCCGGAAGAAGTGACGCGGGTGTTTGAACAAGTGGTTCAAAATCCGAATGTTGCGGCGGTTTTGTTTCGCGATTCCATGTTTTATAACATCACGCCGATCTTGAAAGAGAAAGACATCAAAACAAGGGTTCGCATTTTGACCAAGGACAGTTTTATCGGCAAGTTTTACAAGGTTTTGCGGGACTTGGATGCGGAAACAATCGAGCGGATTTATCTTCCCAAAATGGACGGGGAAGGAGTCGAAGCCGCAATCCGCGGACTGCTCAGCTAGGAAGGGTTTTCATTTGATTTTTTTGTGCGATTCAGGTAGTATAAACAGAGATTTTAAGGAGATACTATGGGAAAACTAATTGTATTGGATCATCCGCTTATACAGCACAAACTGACGTTTATCAGAGACAAGAACACCGGTTCGAAAGATTTCAGAGAGCTCGTGACGGAGGTTTCCAGGCTGATGGCGTACGAGGTAACCAGAGATTTTCCGCTTGAAGATGTGGAAATTGAGACTCCGATTTGCAGTACGGTAACCAAGGTGCTGTCCGGAAAGAAAATGGGCATTGTGCCTATTTTGAGAGCCGGTCTCGGTATGGTGGAAGGATTTCTCTCCATCGTTCCCTCTGCGAAAGTGGGGCATATCGGGATGTATCGGGATCCCGATTCCTTAGAACCTGTTGAGTATTATGCGAAATTGCCGCAGGATATCCACGAGAGAGGGCTGATTATCCTCGAACCGATGCTCGCAACGGGAGGAACCGCTTCGGCTGCAATCACCTATTTGAAGAAAAAGGGAGCAAAGGACATCAGGTTGGTGTGTCTGATCGGCTGTCCTACGGGTGTCTCGAGA
>JAUMXJ010000219.1:899-2093 GCA_030529205.1 Bacillota bacterium
TTCAAACCGATCATCCTGATGTCGATATTTATATCGCTTCGGTTGACAAAGAACTTAATGATCACGCCTATATCGTTCCCGGTTTGGGCGATGCCGGGGATCGACTTTTCGGTACGAAGTAATGAGTTATTTTATATACTTTGCTTTGGCATCTCTCCTGACTTTCTTTTTGACGCCGCTTACGTCGAAATTGGCGGTCAGGATCGGTGCCGTCGACGTTCCGGACGGGGTGCGAAAAATCCATACGAGGACGACGCCTTATGGAGGGGGAATTGCAATGTTTTTTGCATTCACTCTCACTTTTTGTGTCGCGATATTTCACCTGGATCTGGAAATTGACAGCAAATTAATCGGGCTCGTGGTCGCATCCGTGATTATGCTCGCAATCGGGCTTTTGGACGATATCAAGCCGATTTCGGCAAAATATAAATTTCTTGTGCAACTTGCTGCGGCGTCGGTTCTCTATGTCGCCGGATACAAGATCACCCATATCAGCAGTTTTACCGGCATTGTGGATTTTGAGTTATGGAGCATTCCGATTACCTTGCTCTGGATAACCGGGGTAACGAATACCATCAATCTGATTGACGGTTTGGACGGTTTGGCTGCCGGAATTGCAGCCATTGCGAGCACGACTGTCTTTATCATCTCATTTATAACGGGGAATATCGATGCGGCGCTCTTTGCGGCGGTTCTTGCAGGAGCCTGTGTGGGATTCCTCCCGCGCAATTTGAACAACCGACGCAAAGTATTTATGGGGGATGCCGGCGCTTATTTTGTCGGCATGATTCTCGCTGTGATTTCCATGGAAGGCGGACTGAAATCCGCAACTTTTTTAACCGTCGTCGCACCGGTTCTCGCGGTGGGGATTCCTATTTTCGATACGGCATTTGCCATCGTGAGGAGATTGTTTAACGGGAAACCGATCGGCCAACCCGATCGCGGACATCTTCATCATCGGCTTGTGGATTTCGGTATCAGTCAAAAGAAGACGGTTCTGGCTCTCTACTTCATCAATGTCGTCTTCGGCATGGGAGCGGTGGCGATCATCAACGGAGATATTGCGTACGGAGCGATGTTTTTTGTCATCGCGTTCATTTTGGTTCTCATTCCCTCCTTTCGCACTCCGTCTTCCACTTCCGGTGTTTCCGACATCGTGTTGTCAAAAATCCCTCGTAAAACCGACAGACCCAG
>JAUMXJ010000220.1 GCA_030529205.1 Bacillota bacterium
GACCGCAGACAGAAATGCGCTGGCTTCGATTGCAAGACAGAGCGACAAGCAGGGCATCGAGGTGTTGATCGCAAAGGCGGACATGCACCTGAACGAAAGGCAGAGAGAAGTTGTCGGCAAAGCGCCGGTATATGATATTACGGTGAAGAGCGGCGGCAAGAAGATCAGCACATTTGAAGGCGGAAGTATGACCATCGCGCTTCCGTATGAACTGAAAGCCGGAGAGCTTCCGAACAGAGTGGTCATCCGATATGTCGATGAGATGGGAAATGTCGAAGATGTGAAGTCGCGTTACGATGTGAAGGCAAAGCAGGTGGTATTCCAAACCGACCACTTGTCCAAGTATGTCATCTCCTATGAACCTTGGGTGAATCTGTATCGCGATGTAAATGAAGACGATTGGTACTTCCAAGCGGTGAAGTTCATTGCGGAGAGAAACTTCATGAGCGGAACCGGGGAGGAGATGTTCAGTCCTTCCGTCCTCACGACGAGGGGGATGCTTGTGAGTATTCTTCACCGAATGGAAGAGTTGCCGAAAGCGGGCGACAATCCGTTTGTCGATGTCGCGGACGGAATGTACTATACGGAAGCTGTCAAATGGGCATTTGAGAAGGACATTGTCAAGGGCTACAGCACCGATACATTCGGACCGAACGATCATCTTACAAGAGAACAGGTTGCGCTGATTATGCGCAATTACGCACAGTACAAAGGAGCGAATGCCGAAAAGACCTCAGATCTCTCGATTTTCGAAGACGGGGAATCGGTATCTCCTTGGGCGATGTCTGCATTGGAATGGGCGCATGCCGAGGGAATCGTAAGCGGAAAGCCTGGCATGATGCTCGACCCGAAGGGCTACGCGACCAGAGCGGAAATTGCGACCATTTTGATGAAATGGATTGAAATGTTGAATCAATAATAGAAAACCCATAATCATATCTTAGTCGGGGAGGCTGCGAGCAGCCTCCTTTTCCTTTTCCTTTTCACTCCCGCGACGGAATGTCGGGGACCCGGGATGACCGTCTCTGCCGATGCCCTGATTGACGTGTCGGGAGGGGTATAGTATAATGAAATCAATAAGATGAAAATTTATTAATATTTCAACGGATTCCCGCCTCGAGCGGAGCGGACGATATCCCTGTATCTGCCGATTCGGTCCCGACAAAAAGTGAATTTTCATCTCATGGAAAGGAGGCGTAATGAATCAAGATTATTTTAAACAGATGTTTGAAATGCAGAAGAACTTTTACGAGCAATGGCAAAAAGTATGGATGCCGACCGCTGCGGAAGGCAATGACAATCCGATGTTCGCAAACCTAAAGCCGTTTCTGGAACTCAATCAAAAGTTTTTCAGCAATCCGCAAAGTGCGGTTGATGAGACCATCAGCAGTGTCTACAAACCTTTCTTCGAAATGAATCAAAAATTCTTTCAAAGTATGAGGAGCGGGGATGCACTTGATGTGTACAACAAGATGCTCGGCGGCCGTGAAGCTTACCTCAGTTTGTTCAAGCTCTGGCACAGCCTTGTGGAAAATACGCTCAAACCTATGAGACTCAGTGCACAGGAAATCTACGAGAAATGGGAAAAGGAGCTGGGGGACAACTTCAATACCTACTTCATGCCGTACATTCCGGAGAGCTACCGGGCGTATGTGAAGAATCCGATCGGCGTGTTCAAGCTCTACAGAGAGATTACAACCGGTCTGCTCGAACCGTGGCTCAATGATTTCGAAGTGGACTTTTCTAAATACATCAAGAGGGGGCCGGGAGAATCCTCCATCGGTTATATCGATTTCGTATCCCTGTGGAAGGAGGATTATGCGCAGACCATCGGAAAAATCCTCGGCTCTCCCGCACTCGGCTCCAATCGGGAGTACATCGAGAAACAGACCGAGTTTATCGACACCTTCGTGCAGTACCTGACCAATATGGGCGAATTCACCGCAAGTCTGTACACCACTTCCGTGGACACGGTGAAGAGGGTGATGAACGACTTTGCCGAGATGGCGCTTACGGACGGAGAGACGAAGTCATTCCGCGAGTTCTACGAGCATTGGTCGAAGGAGATCGACAAGGCGTATGACAAACT
>JAUMXJ010000221.1 GCA_030529205.1 Bacillota bacterium
AATGCATTTCATACTCTATAATAAACTGAGAAAAAATAAAAAGATCCGTCACGGGTTTCAAACGAAGAATGATCGTGTTGAATCAAAAGGGAAGCCGGGTGAAAATCCCGCACGGTCCCGCCGCTGTGAGAGCGAGCTTTTTTCAAAAGCCACTGAGTTGATCGGGAAGGCGAAAAAAGTGACGACCTCGAGTCAGAAGACCTGCCTGTGTACGGAAAGTACTGAAACTTTACGAGCGATGGAGTTTGGTTTTTTTGCCTATGCCGTAAAGGATAGGCTTTTTATTTTTTTGCAAGGTCGTAAGAAATGGAAAGAACACAAAACAGAAAACAGGAGGAAAAACATGAAAAAAAGAATTGCAATCATGCTGGCGTTGCTGATGGTGCTGGTGTTGGCGGGTTGCCAAAAACAGGAAGTCACTCAGGAAAATCCGCCGGCACAGGAAACGCAGGCCGAAGAAGTGCAGGACGGACCGATTATCATCGGTCAGACGTGGATCGTCGGCAATACGGACCCGACCGATTCGTCCGTACCGTGGTCCCTGACCAGTCACGGGGTCAGCGAGACGGTATTCATGCTGGATGAAACCGGAAATCTCAAGTCCCGATTTATCGACAGCTTTGAAAAAGTGGACGAACTCACCTGGAAAGCGACGACGAAAAACGAAGCGAAGTTTTCGAACGGAGATGTCGTGGATGCGGCAGCGCTCGCGGACTGCATGAACAAAATTCAGGAAAACAATCCGCTCTCCAATGCGACTGCGGGTAAGGTGGAGTTTAAAGCTTTAGATGATAAGACGTTGGAAGTCAAGACGGAAAGACCGCTGCAGCGTTTCAATTCGTTCCTGACCGAGTGGTCGAACATCGTATTCAAAGACCTCGGAGACGGTAAGTTCGTCTATACGGGACCGTATGTGGTCGAAAATCTGAAGCCGGGAATTCAGCTGACTTTGATGCCGAATGAGCAGTATCCGGATGCCGACAAGCGACCGGATGTCAAAGTGATGGTATTTAAAGATACTTCGGCACTCAAACTGGCTTTTGAGTCCGGAGAGATCGATATGGCGTTTACCGTAACGCCGGAGATCGCCAAGATGCTTCGGGATGCCGGCAAAAATGTCAAGACGATCGAAGCGGGCTATCAGTATTTCGGAATTTTCAACCTGAACAACGAACTGCTGAAAGATCACGCCGTGCGTCAGGCGATCCATTTGGCGGTGAATCGGGAAGAGTATATCGCCGCTTTACAGGGCGGACACGTGGCGACCGGCTTCTTTGCGAACTATTATGACTTTGCGGGAGACAGCGTCATCAAGACGGATGTCGAGGCGGCAAAAGCGCTGTTGGATGAAGCGGGTTATGTGATGAAAGACAAACTCCGGGAAAAAGACGGTAAGACGATGGATATCAAACTTGTGACCTATCCGTCCCGACCGGATCTGTCCGTGATCATGCAGATCATGGCTTCTCAGCTCAAAGAGCTCGGATTCAACGTATCGACGGAAGTGGTGGACGGAATCGACAAGGTGGCTCAAGCCGGCGATTTTGATCTGATCCTTTACGCACAGCACACCGCACCGACCGGAGATCCGAGTTTTGCACTGAACCAGTTCTTTAGAAGTGAAGGCGGAAAAAATCACGCAAAATATGTTTCCAAAGAAATGGATGCACTGCTGGACAAACTCGGCAGCGAGCAGGACGAAGCGAAGCGCATCGAACTGTCGAAAGAGGCTCAGGCACTGATATTAAAAGATTTGCCGGTTCTTTATCTGGTGGATCCGCAGTGGCACGTTGCGGTATCGGATCGTTTGGCGGATTATAAGCCGTACAACGGAGACTACTATATCGTCAACAATCAGCTGAAAAAATAATATGAAAAAGGGGCTGTTGCATAGGAAAGATCCTGATCAGGATATTGAGTCGATAAAAAAATTCCTCTCAAAATCTTGTATAACGGACGGAAGGTGCAACAGCCTTTTTAATGATGGGGAGAGTATTCATGCGTTATCTGAAATTTGCAGTCAAATACCTCGTTCTTCTTTGGCTGATGTCCGTCGTCATTTTTCTGATCACTCGAAGTATGCC
>JAUMXJ010000222.1 GCA_030529205.1 Bacillota bacterium
AAAGGGATTCGCCGTGCCCGACAAGGTAGCGACGAATCCCCGTCCGTTCATTTTACGGCATAAACTCTTTCACCCACTCCGGTTGAGCAGGTGCTTTATTTTTTCTCAAAGCATTCTGCCATCCTTCATCGGTCATTCGCTCCGTGGAGAGGAATTCATAATAGCCGAACACCGCTCCTCTTGTCAAGGTTTTTTTGCCCTCGATATCACATACGACAAAGATCTCCTGTGCCGGACCGACCCCGACTTCCAAGAAATATAACTCGCCCGAATTTCCCGTGACGGTCGCGACATCCGCAATCAAGCCCATATTTCGATCGGTATTGGAGGTTAATTCATACCAATAAGATATCGGATATCCATCCGAAGACTGAGCGCTCTTCAACATGATCGACTCCAACACTCCTCCGAAATATCGTATGGATGCGTATTCTTCCTCGGTGAGAGGCTCTCCCTTCAATTCTTTTTCCGAGGCATTGATCAGGAAATCAAGTTCATCCGTCAACATCGTCACCGAGTCTTTCAGGTGATCCGGTAGGATATTCAACTCTTGGAGCATTGATATCGAGTACTTGGTCAACCATTGAAGCCTTTCATACACTTCAAGATTCGGCTCCACATACCCTTTGACCGGCTCATCCTCGGCACCGCCCATCTCTGCAGCCGCAGATTTTCCGTAGAGAATCGTATCGTGTTTGAGTTCCGACCAGCTTCCCAGACCGGAGGCGACATTCTTGATTCCCCACGCGCGATTGGTCATAAAGGACGGAAATCCTTCCGCAAACTCCTTGAAATAACCCTTCACCGTCCAAAGCCAGCCGGTGTACATATTCTCCATCCAAAAATCATCGGAGAGAGCAGCCACCCGTTCCGTCTCTTTTTTCAGATTCTCCGGATACTTCTCCGATTTTTGATTCTCGGGATTCTGAAGGGAAAGTTCCGTTGCCCACTTGGATCCGAAAGCGCTTGCGATGTCAAGCCCCGACGGGATCGGTCGAACGATCGGTTCCATCAGATTCTGCATAATCTCGGAATCCAGGATATATCGCTGCCCCATAAAGCGGAACTGCTGTCCCTTCGCCATATTTCCATCGGAAAGAGAGTTGTCGATCTTCGGTTGCGGCAGTTCTTTGGCAAGCTCATAGACCGCATCCAGATTATCCTTCTCCATCATCTTTTCCGCATCCGGTTTTTCACCGTAGACCGCATACAACAATTTCGCAAACTCATAGGAAGAGAGGTCATCGCTCTTTCCCACATAGAATACCGTCGGTTCATAAATCTTCTGCCACTGTTCGAAGAGATCCTTGTTTTGCGTCAACAGATCCGCAATGAGAAGCCCTTGTACCGCCGCCTTCTCATCTCTCTCCTTATCTCGTCGATAAAGCGGCATCCCCAACTGACCGTACCACATGAATGCCTTGAAATATTTTCCGAGTTCCTCGCTTCTCGTATAGTGTCCTCGAACCGTAAACTGCGTATAGTCGAGATCATAGCCCGTGATCTCCGTCGGAGCGGTACCCGCTTCCGATTCCACTTTTTGAACTTCATTGCGTACAATATCTTCCGCCTCGGCCGGAAGATCCGACCTCGGTTCTCCGAGCAGTTCGCAGGCAACCGCGAAAAACGCGACATTTCGAAGAGCGACTTCTTTTACTTCCGGATTTTGAATCGCCCGGTACTTTGTCAATGCCGCTTCGAAAAGACCGTTGCTCATCGTCTTTGCGATCTCGAACAGCTTCTCCTGTTCCAATGTACGCAAGCTGTAGTCATAGAAGATGTGATAGGCATGCATGACACTGTCCGTGGTAATAAACGAAGGAACGGTGTTATAATCATTTTCTTCATATACTTCAAACAATTGTCCCGTCGCATTCTCCCCGAGCTGTTGAGGGCGAACGAAAAACTGATTTTGTGCCAGCAAAGTTCGCTCTTTTTTGCTGAAGTCGTAACGATCCGCATAGAGAACATCCTGTAAGCTCTCCTCCACTTGAATCGGCGACAGATTCGGTACG
>JAUMXJ010000223.1 GCA_030529205.1 Bacillota bacterium
ACCTGGTCGCTTCTTTGACCGGAGGTGCGAACAAAGCGCAAAGTGCAACACCGAAGCTGGTGTTTTCTCACAGAGAGGGACTTTCGGTAATAGAGCCGGACGGAGCCGAAGACAAAGAAGAGGACAATCAATAAACAAATCGTGAAATTCGATAAAAACGAAAAATAATAAAAACAAGATACGAGTGTGGAGGCGTTATGACCGATAAGGAAAGAGTTTTAAAAATGTTGGAAGACGGGAAGGTTACACCGGAAGAAGCAATTAAAATGCTTGAATTGCTCGGGGTGGAAGAGAAGGAAAACAGGAAGGAAGAGTTTGTCGATTTTGACTCGGATTTCGGTTTCGAGGGAAAACATGAAGAGCGTTCCCGTGATGCTCAGAGCGGAGAGAAATCTGAAAAGTTTGCCATTTTTGTGGATGTTCAAAGCATGGATATTGTGGTGCGCACATCTGTCGAATCCGAGAAAGTGGAGTATCGATTTGTTGATGCGGACACGGAAGAACGGATTCCGGTTCCCGAGCATGTAGATGTATACTACGGAACGGACAGAATCAAAATCAGCGAAAATTTCTTCAAGAACTTCGGGCCTAAAATGGCGAGCGGCTCAATCGGGAAAAAAGTAATCGATATGCTCGGGCTCACTGCAAATCACAAGTTTAACGGCGTCCTGGAAATCGACATCCCGCTCAATAAGGTAATCGGAGAAGCGAAATTCGCTACGAAGAGCGGAGATGTGCGTGTCGACGGAATCAACACCGTGGAGCGCTTGGCTATTTCCTCCGTCTCAGGTGATTTGATGTTGAGCGATATTGTCTGCGATAAGATTTTTTTAAACGCCGTCTCCGGAGATATCATTGTAAACGGGGTAACGGCAAATGCCGTGAAATCAAATTGTGTATCCGGTGATTTGAAATTGATCGGAAAAACTCCGGAGGTGGATGTGAATTGTGTATCCGGCGACATCAAAATCGTCAACGACATGCTTTTGTACAATTCCAGAATCAGCAGTGTGTCCGGAGACATTAAGCTCTATGTAGCGGATGAAGAGAGACAGAACTACAGTGTCAGCGGAATGAACAAGCCGAAGAATATGAAGGGAAGAGCGGACGGCGAGGTCGGAACCGGACTGAAAATGAATACGATGAGCGGATCGGTCAAGCTTTTGGACAGATCCAAGTACGAAGGTCAATCGTTTCATTAAAAAATAGCGACAGTTCATTATGAATAGACTCCGAGTGGCGGGCATCCGCCACTTTTTGATTGTGAAAAAAGACATGAACCGGACTGAAGCGGAATTGAATTACAAAAAATTAAATAAGTTTTTTGAAAATAATATTGACAATGCGCGACAAAAAAATACAATATTATTGTCCTAAAAGTTTAACTATTCTAAACCTAAAGTGTTGAAGAGGAACTATGAATATTGGTGAAAAGATTAAGAGATTGAGACTGGAAAACGGATTGACACAAGAGGAGTTGGCGGACCGATGTGAACTTTCAAAAGGGTTCATATCACAGTTGGAGAGAGATATGACGTCGCCTTCCATTGCAAGCCTCACCGATATATTGGAATCCTTGGGTTCGAGTTTGAAAGATTTCTTTTCCGAATACGATGAAAAAATTGTGTTCACGGAAGAGGATTTTTTTGAGAAGGAAGATGAAGAATTGGGCTACAAGCTGGAATGGATTATCCCGAATGCTCAGAAAAATGAAATGGAGCCGATTCTTCTGACGATAGAACCGAATGGGGAGTTCGAATCCCATGAACCTCACAGCGGCGAAGAGTTCGGATACCTGCTCAGCGGCAGGATTCAATTGAGATTCGGCGGAAAGCATTATAATTTAAAAGCGGGAGATACTTTTTATTATGCGGCGAACAAGGAGCATGTAATCATCAATAAGAGCAAAAAGCCCGCGAGGCTTCTGATGGTCAGTTCTCCGCCGAATTTCTAAAATAAAGAGA
>JAUMXJ010000224.1:0-1564 GCA_030529205.1 Bacillota bacterium
ACTTTTTACGTTTGATGCCGATCCGCACGGGCTGTACAGCGAGGGGTATCTGGCTGTACAAAACCAGAGAGAAAAGAAAGCGGGGTTGTTTGACAAGGAGGGGAACTGGATTCCCCTGCCCGATGAAGTCTGCCTTCTTTTTCCAGGGGTGAGGTTCGAGGTCAGAGGTAGCGTGCTCAATATTTTGACCTCGAAGAGCAAAAAAATAGTGGATTTTACTAAAACCAGAGGCGACTTTAAGGCGGGGTATCTGAAAATCATTGAAGATGGGAAGAAATGATAGTCATGGTAATGTAAGGAAGTCAAGAGTTGTTTACAAACTCCTGAGAGAAAAAGTATAAACAGAGCTTTTCACCAGGCATCAAATTTCCCAGAGCCTTATGAGGCTTGACCCGGTTGTAGCCATTGACGAAACGAGCCAGTGATTTTCTGCGATGCTCCGGTGATTCGAAGTGCTCCTTATCGTGCCACATCTCCATCAAGGTTCGTATGACTCGTTTCGTCTTGCCGTTGGTCTTCGGAGTTGTCGGGCGCGTGAATTGCTGCCCAATGCCATTTCTCTGACACAGCTCCGTAAAAGAGTGATGCTCCGGATTCCCTTGAAATCCTTTGTCGTTGTCCGTATAGGCTGTCTCTATCGTGCAGGCGCATTCCTCCAACACCTGTTCCAGAAAACGTGCGGCAGAGCCAGCCGTCTTATCGGGCATAACAGCAGCGTAAAGCTCTCGGCTGAAGTCGTAGATGGCCATAAACATAGACTCACGAGGCCCGGTTTTGCTTTGTCCTTCCAGCAAAGGAAGATGTTTGCAGTCCATGTGGACCATCTCGCCGAGGTACTTTTTGTTTTAGCGTTTGCCCTCCTTCTTCAGCTTATCCTCGATCTTCTTTTCAATCTTTGCCAGACGCTTCACACCCCACTGCAGACAGCGGAAACGTGCGTTACAGCTATTGTGAACGGAAAAGTCACGTTTGCGGCCTCGGGCCAGAATCTTAATAGATCGTCATAGATCATCGGATGGGAGACGTGATACTCCTCGGCCAACAAGGCAACTCGGACATGCTCCCTGTGGTACTTGAGATAAAATTCCTCCCGATGAAAGGGAGTCAATTTGGTGCGTTTGTGGATATTTATTTCGGTCCGCTCCTTCCCAGGCATTTTCTTCCTAAAACCGTACCCGGTTTGTAAACAACCCTAGGTTATCCTGCACCTTCAACAAGCCTATCCCGCTATTGTCGCTATAGTTACAAAAGTGACATTCAACAAAATATGATATTGTTACAAAACGCCTTGCCTACAGATGAAGGGAGAGGTAACTTGATTTCAAAAAGTTTCAGGCTATATGAAATGCATTAAAAATCGCTTCTGTATGGGGGTGAGGCTATGATCAATTTGAAAGGCTCCTGGGTAGCGCTGGTGACTCCTTTTACAAAAGAGAACAAAATTGATTTTGAGGGGTTCGAGACGCTCATTAACCGTCAAATAAAATATGGTACGTCTCAACTGTTCCTCCTTGGCTCTGCCGGGGAAACTACTTTACTGACAATTGAAGAGAAAAAATCCATT
>JAUMXJ010000224.1:1574-1942 GCA_030529205.1 Bacillota bacterium
TTGTTAAAGAAGTCATTGCAATGACTAAGAGAAAAATCCCTGTGTTTTTCAGCGCTGCATCCATGACAACAGAGCAGAGTGTAGACATGGCACGATATTGCGAGGAGCAAGGCGCGGATGGGGTTATTTTTACTGTACCTCCATATGTTCTTATTAACCAATCCGCTGTTTTTCAACATTTTGATACTTGCATGGGCTCTATTAATATACCCTGTGGTATATATAATAACCCAAGTCGCCTTGGTGTTCTTGTCACTCCAGAAACGATCATGAATTTGTCGGAGCGCCATGCCCATTTCGTTGTCGATAAAGAAGCTCAGGGCAGTGTGGAACAGCTCGTGCAGGTACAACGCCTTTGCCAAGGCAAA
>JAUMXJ010000225.1 GCA_030529205.1 Bacillota bacterium
AATCGTGCCCCGCAATGACTGAGGCGGAATCCCCCGCCGCGAAGATTGCGTGGTTTTCCGAACAGGAAGAGATTCCGTTCGAGAAGCGCACCAAGAAGGGAACAAAGACCGTCAATATGAAGGATTTTGTGAAGGATATCCGCTGGGACGATCAGCGCCGGGCATGTCTTGTGACCCTGGTCAGCGGAAATCAAGGCTCATTGAATCCGAATGCCTTGACCGGGGTTCTGTTCCCCGACTGTAAAGTGCGTATCCGACGCATGTTTCTCTCCGATGAGACCGGCGTCGGTCTTTACTAAGAAATCAACTACTAGGAGCTGATATGAGGACTGTATTTGTCTCGAGCACGTTTAAGGATATGCAGGTTGAACGGGATGCGATACGCGATATTGTGGCCCCGCTGATCAATGAAAAGGCGATTGCGCACGGGTATAGAATCGATTTTTGCGATCTTCGCTGGGGAATCAACACTCTGGAACTTGACAGCGACGAAGGGGCACAAAAGGTTCTGGATGTATGTTTTCGTCAGATTGATCGCAGCAATCCTCCGATGGTGGTCATCCTGGGAGATCGCTACGGATGGATTCCGGACGGGAAGATTGTCTTGCACGCGGCAAGATTGAGAAAACTTGAGCTCGAGGATTTGGAGCGAAGCGTGACCGCGCTCGAAATCGAGTACGGTGCGATGTTGAAACGCAGAAAGACGCTTGTTTACTTTCGTCGCATTGTCGGCGAAAAAGTGCCGGAAGTTTATTGTTCGGAAAGTGAACAGAGCAGAAAAAAACTTGATGAATTGAAACATCGTCTCGAGAATTTGACCAACAGTACGGTCAAGACTTACGAGATGCACATAGAAGACGGTAATTTTTTAAAGGCGGATATCGAGGCGTTCTCCCGAATGTTGACCGAAGATTTGGAGGAGGTGCTCGCTCCCGATTGGGAGAAGTATGACCGCCTTTCTCCTTTTGAACGGGAGATGGACCGACAGTGGGATTATATTGAGAATAAGAGCCGCATGTTTTCTGCACGAGAGGAAGATTTTGATGCCTGTATGCATGAGATTCTGAATACCGACGCATCCGTCGTCGTATGCAAGGGCGATGTGGGAAGCGGAAAGAGCACTCTGTTGAGCCGTGTGGCGCGTGCTTGTCTCTACAAGGGATTCGAAGTTTTTCCGGTGATCGGAGGGCTGACGGATGAGAGCAACGATGCCATGGATATCCTGATCAATGCGGTTCATTTTATGGAATCCGTCCTGAACATGCCGCATGCACCGTCTTCCTCTACGGATACACATGTCCCGGTCGAACAACTGCAGAAGAGGTTGGTCGAATTGTCCGCAAAGGTGCTCAAGAGCGGAAAGCGGGTATTGATTGTCGTAGATGCGCTCGATCAGCTGTATCCGGATGACGACAGAGACAATCTGATTTTTATTCCTCCCGATTTGCCTCCGGGAATCCGATTTTTCGTCACATGTACCAATGATTTTGAAATCAAGTTTCAGACATCCCATATCCTATTGCCGCTCAAAGAGGAGGATAAGAAAAAGGTCATCGAGGGCATTTGTTCACATGTGGGAAAGGAATTGTCCGACGAAGTGATCTCCGCCGTGCTGCGCTCCGAAAAATCGGACAACCCGCTCTATATCAGCCTCGTCGTCTCGAGACTTCTCATGATGAATGTCGAGGACTTCGATGCGATTAATCGATCCGAAGAGGATGCAAACCTCGCCATTGCAAAGCGTCAACTTCATATCCTGGATGCTTGTGCTTCGGATGTCGAACAGCTCAGTGTGGACGTCTTTCAGGAAGCGGGTCGCCGCATCAATCCGGCGCTTTTAGATTCGGTTTCGCATTTGATTGCCGCAGGGAGATACGGAATGAGAATCCGCGATTTGGCGGTGCTCTGTGCGGACTCATGGAATCAGCTGGATTT
>JAUMXJ010000226.1 GCA_030529205.1 Bacillota bacterium
ACAATTGTCCCAACCAGTCTTACGCTCATAAATCCTCCCCGGGAAATCCCACAGCTAATAATAAACCGATTGCACCGTTTTGTCAATTTTATACATCCGCTCCCGTCATTGATAAATGATGGAGGAATTCCTAAAGTCTTCGTATCATTCATGTTTAAAAAATTTATTAATTGTTATGATATAATGCAGACATGATAGATATTTACTTGCTCTCAACACTGCTGTTCGCGGCGTTGGTATTCATACGAGGGAAAAATCCGCTGAAGAACGGAGCTGCGTTTTCTGTTGCAGTTCTGGTGATCGCAACGGCTCTCCGTCATCACTACTCTGATTTTTCCGTTGTCAAACTCGCATTCATCCTCTATACATTTTCACTGCCCACAGAGCATCTGAACAATAAAAATCATGAGCAGCTCATCGGCTCCGCTCATTTTTTTATGCTGACGGCGTCGCTGTTCGTCGTGTTTAATCAGCTCTTATCCGCAGTGTTTCTCACCATCGTACTTCTCGTGCTCGCATGCGCTTCTCTCTTCATCGACATTGCGAAGAGGGAAAAAGAGCGCATTCAAGCCGAGATTATCCTGCTCTGCGGAATCTTCGTGACCATTGTTTCGAGCTCATTCTACAATCAATACTTCGGAATTTTCATCATGTGCGTCCACCTGGCGCTGCGTGTCATGCTCATACTCAAAGCGAAAAAAATCGAGGAGGAAGAAACCGAAAAGCGATTGGAACAGCTGGAGAACAGCTTCCACAGGCAGTTGAGACAGGAAACCCGAAAAATCTCGCGCGGCCTTGAAAACCGCGTGGAAGAAATCGAAGAAAAATCGATGCGGGATCCTCTCACCAAGGTCCTCAACCGTTCTCCATCGCCCTGATCGATCTGGACAATTTTAAGACCGTCAACGACACGCTCGGGCATGTAACCGGAGACAAATGCCTGCTGAATCTCACCGAATTCTTTATGAAAAACAAACGCCGCGCCGATCTCTTCGGACGATTCGGCGGGGACGAGTTCATTATGGTTATGCCCAATCTGAGTGCTTCGGAGGCGATTAAGGCGATGGAGTTTCACAGAAAATCCATTGAAGAGAAATCCAACCCGCACTTCACCGTAACCTCAGGTATTGCAACATATCCGTATGACGGGAGTACCTTTGACGAACTGATCGCTTCGGCGGATCACGCCCTGTATATGGCGAAAGACGCCGGAAAAAACAAAGTCTACTACACGGGGAACTACAAATGACGAACAAGACAGGGCTTCCCTCCAAAATCTGGCTGTACACCAAGTTTCAGCTCATCACGAAATCCGTTCCGGCGCTCATCGTATTTCCGATTTATACTATGCTTTTAGACGCACTCATGCGATCCTCAGGAAAAGAAAACATCTCAAGTGGAGACTATGTGGAATTTCTCTTTTCTTATCAGGGCGTTCTGATGCTGATAATCACGGGGATTCTTCTCTCCATCCTGGTATCTCTGGATATCAATACATGTATTATCGGCAGTGCGCTGATCAAAGAGAACAAAATGCGTGCATCGTCCCGACTTGTCTTTGTTCACGGCATAAAGACGGCAAGACTCTTTTTGCGACCCTCCGGCTTGTTCATTTTGCTCTATGTCGCAACGGTTATACCTCTCGTCGGAATCGGCCTCACCATCTCGGCAACCAAGGATTTTCAGATTCCGAACTTCATTACCGATGTCATATTCAACAACACGCTGTACACAACACTGTATATCATCGCCATGGCGGTTTTGACTTTGCTCAGTCTGAGATACATTTTCACATTCCACTACATCATCCTGTTCAAAAAGAACACATGGGAGGCACTGAAATCGGCGAGGCAGTTCATGAAACGCCATCAAAAAAAATTC
>JAUMXJ010000227.1:0-248 GCA_030529205.1 Bacillota bacterium
CGGGAGGAGACGAGCTGGGACTCAGCGGTTATCCGAACTTCAACACGCCGCGTGCAATGATTTTTCAGTTGGAGGAGCTCGGTTTCGACCTGATCGGAATGGCGAACAACCATGTGCTGGATAAAGGAGTCCGCGGCATTTACCACGCCCTCTACAATTGGGCGAAGACGGACTGTGTCATCAGCGGAATCAATGCGGATCCGGAAATGAGAGAAATCATCCCGATTCTCGAACGAAACGGCGTCAGA
>JAUMXJ010000227.1:258-1869 GCA_030529205.1 Bacillota bacterium
AAACGGAATCGATGCGGACACCGAGTGGCGCGTCAACTATATGGAGAGGGAGAAAATCCTCCGAGATGTCGCAAGAGCGAAAGAGTTGGCGGACTTCGTCATTGTCAGCGCCCATTGGGGATGGGATGACATTTTTGAGATAGACGGATTCCAGCGCGAGTATGCCGGAGTCTTCGCGGAGGCGGGAGTGGATCTCGTCGTGGGAACCGGTCCCCATCTGATTCAGCACATCGAGTGGATTGATCGTGAGGACGGCGGGAAAATGCTGTGCGCCTTTTCCTTGGGAAACTATGTCTCGGGTATGCTCGGCGCTTTCAACGAGCTGACCGGGGTTTTAAAGCTGGATTTCGTGCTCGACGTCGACGGCGGACGACGGATTGAAAATGTGGAGTTTGTCCCCCTCGTCATGCACAAGGAGCCGAGTGAGACCGTGATGCATGTCTATCCGCTCGGAGAGTATACGGACGCTCTCGCGGCGCGCTCCTCCGTGAATCACTACAGGGGCGGTCTCAGCGTCTCGTACCTGCATCGCATTTTGCATGAGCAGATTGCGGATGAATTTCTTCCTGCAGCGTATCGCGGGAAACATGAATAGAGTGATGGAGGAAGGATGCATTACAAAGTGCTGTTTCGAATTGAAAAGATAGAATTGGTTGAAAAACTGAAGCAGAAAATCAAAAATTACGAGCGCTATTGTCAGGAGGAAGGGGATACATGCGAGATTTCCGTAGTTTGTGCGGGGAGCATTGTCAAGCATTTTCGAAATGTGGCGCTCAAACTCGAGAAGGGAATCGCAATCGACCCGGAGATCGACATCGACCCGGATTTTGACAGAGAGGACCTGGATATCGCCCTATGCCGCAATGCACTCGGCGGATGGGGTTTTTCCGATGTTTTTTACAAAAATATTCGGACCGTGCGTGCCGGAATCGGCGAAATCATAAAAAAGAAAGCGGAAGGATACATCGAGTACACAATCGAATAGAGCTGCAAGATTTATCTCGGAAAAGTTTGAAAACTCATTGGAATAATACAAATATCTGTTATACTATACAAGAATGTTCATTTTAAGTGGACTTTGTCTTTTTTTGCGGAAAACCGGCGAAAGCGGCGTTTTTTCGCAGAAGAAGTTTAACAAGAGATAAGGAGGGAAAAAGATGGGGCTAATGGAATTTAACCTTAGCAACAGCCTGATTATGTCATTGGTATGCATAGGCGTGGTATTTTTGGTACTCTTGTCCATCATGTTTATGATTATGATACTCAGCGCTGTCACTAGGACCGCTCCTCAGAAGACCGCTGCACCTGCACCAGTTGTTGCAATTCCTACACCAAGTAATGACGCAACAGTGGTATCACCTGCGGCATCGTCGGCTGAGCCCGAAGTTGTTGCAGCGATTACAGCTGTGATATCCACGATGGTTCGCGAACCGATTGCGGATATCAGAATTACCAGAATCGATTAATGCTCAGTGGAGTTGAGCAAGACCGAAGTTTTCGGAAAAAATACTTTATTTGTAAGGAAGGAAGAAGATGAAGAAGTTCAATGTAACAGTTAACGGCGTTAACTATGATGTAGAAGTGGAAGAAGTTAGAGGTTCGGCTGCCAGA
>JAUMXJ010000228.1 GCA_030529205.1 Bacillota bacterium
GTCGTCGGAATTGTTCAGCATCTGTTCTCCGCTCATGCTCGCCGCAAAGGACGAATCGGGAAACAACTCCTTCAAATTCCTGAGTCCGCCGACTCCGCCCGTATTCTCATATCGTTCTATTTCGTGGTTCAGTCCGGAAAAACGAACCAGCTCGAGGACATCCCGCGCCGTTCCGGACGAGTGAACTTTCACAGCTTCCGCTATTTGATCCTGCAAGGTGACAGGCTGCTCGTTCAATGCCTTTTCGGTCGACTGCGCTCTCTGAAAAATCATAGCCCGAACCGTTCTCGCCGAAGGTCGGAATTCCATATCTCCGACAAGAGTCCGAACTTCCCTCACAATTTTCTGAGCCAGCGCCATGTCTTTGTTTTTGAGGGCATTTGCCGCTTCTTCCAAACGGGACAGCCCGATCAGCAGTTTCTTCTCCGTGGGCATATCCGTCAACATGGCAAATGTCGCCTTATTGAGGTTTTTGCTCAATGTCTCAATGGCTTTCGCGATCATTCCCTTGTCCAGAGACTCCATCACGGAGGTCTTCATCTCGCGAAACTCCTGAGTCGCGCGAACCATCATTTCATCAGTCTTGGTCACAATGAACTTCTTGATTTCCAAGTCGTGAAAAATCTGATCCAGACTCAGATCAAGGCTCCGGAGCGCCAGATTCACCATTTCTTCAATCTGTATCTCCCACTCTTCTCCATCCGCGGACAAAGACGGATTCTCCACTCTCTGTTCAGATAAGTGCTCAAACGCCTTTTCGGACACGTGATTCGATTCTTTTTCGGTGACTTCAACAGGAGCTTTTTCAGTCGAGTTCCCGGTGTGAGATTCCTTCGAAGCGGGGACCTTTTCAAAAACACCCGCATCGTCTTGCCCGATTGTCCGTCTCCTCATATTTTTTTCGGTTGCATCCGGTGACGAAAGTGCAGGAGAAGCTCCCGCGGACACGGATTTCGATTCTGTTTCGGTTTCGGATTCGATTAGGGATTCGGTTTCGAATTCGTTTTCGAATCGAGATACAGGGGGCAGTATTGATTTCATTGCAAAATCGGAGTTCGACACAAACGCGGAAACGGGACTGTCCAAAGTCGGGAGGGATGCTTGATAATCTGCCTCCAAAGCCTGCGTCGCGGAATGAGGACGAAAAGCTTTTGACAATACGGACAGTGCTTCTTTGAGCGTGAGCGCTTCCGCCTGCCTGTCACCGAGTATTTTCAGCTCCGAAAGAATACTTTTCACAGCTTTGCTCAGACTTTTGGAGTGATGAGCACGCTCTGAAAGAATGCGCTCCTTGATCTCGTCCGGTATATCCATTTTTTCAATGATTTCCGGATCGAGTTCCACTTCGGTCGCTTGGACCTCCTGCCGGAAGACATCCTCATTCAATGCCTGATGTACCTGTTCCAAATTCTCCTTGGTGGGTTCTATCCCCTTGTACAATACGGCGGCAACCGTTTCCTTTCTCTCCGCTCCGCCGAGTGCCAGAAACTGATTGATATTTTCGCGATGCTCGGGATGATCGACCGCATATTCCTTCCCGTCGATCTGCATGGAAAAGAAATCCCGCTCTGCACGAACAGTGACGTTCCTGTAGACGGATGAATGGATATAGGGATTGTGGATACCGTTGTTCTTAATTTGTCCGATCATAATGCCTCAAGAACATTATCGGCAATAAATGGCGGAAATTTAATGTCAATTCTTTATTTCCACGCGCTCCTGCTTCGTCTTCTCGGTAAAGACGACAGAAAGCGTCGCGGAGATTATGATGACGGCACTTCCGATCAATTGGAGTGAGGTCACCTCCGTATGAAGGTAAAAGTATCCGAATATCATCGTAATAATGGGCATAAAAT
>JAUMXJ010000229.1 GCA_030529205.1 Bacillota bacterium
TCTTTTGTCATCTATAATCATTTTTGCAGGAAAACCGCTTGAATAATCTCTATGCGCCAGCGTATTGGAGATGATTTCCCGAAGAATCTTTTCCCTTGCATTTACATTGAAAATGCCATCCGAGACAAACAAATCGTTCAAATGCTTTTGCCCGAAATTCATCAGCCTGTCATAACTGTCAATCAGGTTTGCATGATGACATCCCGATCATCATAACGGTCTTTATTCTCCACTCTGAATATCGCATCCGTCTTATGATGCGACAAGACAATCGATTGGAAGATTCGGATACACCTTCAATTTCAATCGGAGCAGGCGTAAGATACAGCGGAGGGCAGAGCTTCGGAGGATTGTTGATGGTTGTGGCAAACTCCTTCATGATTTTCTCGACCTTTTCCGGACTGACGCCAATCACCTCGCGCTGATCGTTCGCTCCGAGCAGGATATGTCCTCCATCTCCTATTTTTATACAATGATTGATTCTCTCCGGAAATCATGGCAGATCATTCATCACGAATTTCATCAGGAAATAAACGACAGATAGGCCTCCACCTGTTTTTCAAGGCGTGTCCTGCTCTTTGCCAGGGTGAGAACCCCGTCTTCCACTTCGTTTTTGATGCTCGGAATGGCGAGTCTCGGACTGTTCATTACGCGCATATTCAGGATATTCAGCAGGGTAATCAGGTGATTTTGGGACCCTACGGTTCCGTACATGCCTGGGGTGACGCCGGTCACGGCGGCGAATTTTCCGGAGAGAAGCGGCGCTTTGCCGGGTACGGTGCGCGACATCCAATCCAAGAGATTTTTCAGTACACCGGAGAAGAAGTGATTGTACTCCGGATTAAAAAACCAGATTGCATCGGCCGCTTCGAACTCCGCACGCACACGTGCCACGCTGTCCGGAACGGGATTTTCCAAATCTTCGCTGAAGAGCGGGATATCGTGATAGTCGAGGATGCCGAACTCCGCCCGGTCGCCGATGATCTCGCCGACTAACTTTGCCATTTGTCTGTTATAGGAATCTTTTCTCAGTGATCCCACCACCGCCAATATTTTTTTCTTTTCCATGATTTCCTCCCGGTTGTATTCGGTTTTCGTATTCAATTGTTGTATTCAGCTTGGTTGTACTCGAATGGTTCGGATTTCGTGCCCGGGGACAACTAACCCCGGTTGATAATCGCCCGGTTGAGCGGTTCATATGCTCCTCTCGGAATTGGCAGGACGATGTTTCGGGAAAGATGAATCTCGGACTTGGTCACTTTGCGGATGGAGCGCAGATTGACGATCAAAGCTCGTCCCACGCGAAAAAAATCCGCTGTCAGCTCGGGCTCGATTGAAGACAATGTCCTTCTTAACATATATTCTTTCTCGGCAGTGTGAATGGTGATATTGTTTTTTTGCACATCGATGTACATCACTTCGTAAAGCGGAAGACGCAGCATCTCTCCCGCACATTCAAAATCGAGCGTCCCGGCATTGACAACTTGTTTCTCGAGCGCTCGGTTCAGCACCGCACAGAGTTTTTCCGCGCTGAACGGTTTCACGATATAGTGAAGCGCTTCCACATCATAACCTTCCAGGATGTATTCGGAATAGCCGGTGATAAAGACGATCTGCGCCGCCCTGCTCCCCTGACGAATCCTGCGCGCCAATGTTACGCCGTCCATCCCGGTCATCTCGATGTCCAGGAGATAGATATCAAAGCCCTGCCCGCAGAACAAAAAGGACTCCGCAGATGAAAACATGCTCACCTGCGCCTGTACACCGCGTTCGTCCGCCCACCGCTCCACGACGGACTTGACGAGTTCGCGATCCGTTTTTTCATCATCCACAATTGCGATACGACTGATC
>JAUMXJ010000230.1:0-212 GCA_030529205.1 Bacillota bacterium
AGCGGGAAGTGCTATAATACAAAATAGTAGATTTTACAATTCAAAAGGTGAACTGGTACAGACTGTCGTCATCGGACAGCGGGTGGTAAAAAATGCATCCGCCTACAAGGAAGGAGATCCTGTTGAATAGCATGGAGGAGACAATCAGCATTCAGGACAATTACCTTGCGGTTATCGATAAAATCGCTTCCGCCGCGAGGGCGGCGGGGAGA
>JAUMXJ010000230.1:224-1823 GCA_030529205.1 Bacillota bacterium
CGTGATATTACACTGGTGGCGGTGACCAAGACGAGAACCGTGGACGAAGTGAATGCCGTTGTCGAAGCCGGAGCTTCCGAGCTCGGGGAAAATCGGGTGCAGGAATTTGTCCGTAAACGAGATTTTGTGCAGGGCAGTCCGAGGTGGCATATCATCGGACCGCTCCAGACCAATAAAGTAAAGTATTTGAAGGGGTATGATGTCCTGTTGCAATCTCTTGACAGAGTGGAGCTCGCCGAGGAAATTGTCAAGAGACTCGGCGCTATGGAGGTTCTCGTACAGGTCAATATCAGCCGGGAACCACAAAAATCCGGCATCTCTCCGCAGGAGCTGGAGCCCTTTTTGAACGGTATGACGGCGTTTCCCGATATCAAGGTGCAAGGTCTGATGTGTATTGCGGAGAATAGCGACGAATCGGTTGTCGCAAGACAGTTTCAGGAAATGCGTCGCTTATTTGAAAAGGCGGAAAGTCTGGGACTCCCCAATGTTCAGGCGAAATACCTGAGTATGGGGATGTCAGGTGATTATGAGCTTGCAATTCGGGAAGGCTCAAATATGATTAGGGTAGGAACAAATTTGTTTGGAAGGAGAATGTAATGGCGGATAAATCTAAGTCGGGAGTTGTGAAATCATTCTTTGGTAAATTGTTTGCGAATCCACCGGAAGACGATGACGATGTTTACGGCGGTGAAAGCAATACCGGGAAATCGGTGTATGAGACGCTGCACGGTGATCAGATTATGCCGGTGAAGGTGGAAGATGATCATTATTACTACAGCAATAGAAATGAAGAGGAGGATTATATGCGTCAAACCAATATTAAGCCGGATATGTCGGCATACACATCGAACGCCATCAATATGGAGGTCATGAAGCCGGAATTCAGTTTTCAGAACGGAAATGTGACACTCGAAGGCGTTGAAGAAGATTGCAAGGACATTATCGAAGCTTTGAAAGAAAATAGAACCGTGTTTCTTGATCTGTTTAATCTGGGTGACGGAGAAAGGTCGGTTGCAACCTATGTCGTACTCGGAGCTGTAAAAGCGCTCGGATACAAGATGACCAACATTCGCGATCATGTGATGTATGTACTCACGCCTCCCGGGGTCAATGTTTCTCAGGACGATCGTGTGAAATTCGAAGCGGACGAGGATAGACGTTTGAAATATTCAAATGACTACAATTAGTGATTTGGCGAGGTTGTTTGACGAGTGTTGTTTTCTTTCGACACGTTTCTGAAGTAGGAAAATATGATTATATATGCTGTTGCAAAGTTATTTGATGTAGTGGAATACCTCATATTGGGGTATGTGATTCTCACTTGGTTTGTAAGGGATGAAAATCATCCCGTCATGCGTCTTCTGGGGCTGTTTGTCGATCCGATTTTTATTCCCGTCAGGGCACTGCAGGACAGACTCGGATTTAGGACGGGAATGCTCGATTTTACCCCGCTTTTCGCGATTTTGGCACTCAGAATGGTGAGATTTGCGGTATTGAAACTGTTGTTTCATTTTGTGATATAGATTCGGAATCATGTTATGCGGTGCGAAGTTCAATTAAGGGAAATACGAATAGGAATTACGAATACGAGACTAGGAT
>JAUMXJ010000231.1 GCA_030529205.1 Bacillota bacterium
TTGGCCATCGTCAGCTTGAGCGTGAAATTTTTTCCCGCTTCCACGGCACTTCCGCCATAGCTGTAATTCTCCACCATCAGTTGAGGCGATTTGACACCGGTATCTTCCCCGTTCTTCTTTTTGTTGTTTCCGAGAATCAAAATATCCGCATACTGACTGACCGACATCGCTTCACTGCCCTTTTCGGATTTACCGCTCTCGCTGCTTCCGGAAGCTTCCGCCGTGATCTTGATCGGATAATTCTTATCATCGATCTTTTCTTCGCCGCTTCCGCTGCCCGGTGAATAAAGCGTAATGCTGTATTTTTTGGAAGCGCCCATTTCCAATGCACTCTCCACAAAGACATTTCGGGTCTTGTTGATGATGCCTCCCGTCGGCTCCACCGTAATCCGAAGATTTTCAGCTTTGGATTTTCCGGTATTGGTCACGGTAAATTCCAAAACGAAATCCTGATTGGACGCCGCGGCTTTCGGCAGATTGATGCTGCCGATCGAAAGCTGCGCCGGCTCTTTTTTCTCCTGAACATTCGTCATTTCGATATAGAAGGTCTGAGCAAAACTGAACTCCTGCTCCGATGTCTCGCCGTAATTTCCAGACCAGGTGAATCCCATCGGATAGCTTCCGCTCTTGACATCTTTATCAATCTTTACTACAAACTCGACACTCTTTTCCTGTCCGCCGAGCAGTTCGCCGACTTTCGCCAAAGTGCTCGAGGTATTCTTCAGCGTCATTCCCGCAGGAAGCGCACTGAATGTCACGCTCCCGTTCCGAAAGTTCACGCCGCCAGGATTTTGAACATATACCTTGATCGTTGCTTCCGAATCCGCTTTGACGCTCTTGAAATCCGTCTTGAAATTGATCTTCGGCATCGATTTTTTTTCTTTCTGTTCTTCCAGCAATTGATTGTACTGCTTCAGCAAACTGTCGTAACGCTCGTCTCCGTTTTTTCGGGCATCTTCGAGTTCCCTCTCCAATCGCTGAATACGCTCCTGATCCGTCTCCGCATAAACGGAAAAACTCGGCAGTACCGCTGATGCAAACAGCATCACTACCAATATCAAACTCACAACCCACTTACACTGCTTCATTTTTTCTAAACTCCTCTCCGGTCTTGACCTCTAAAATATTTCCATCCTGTATGGTGACGACTTTATCTGCATAGGAGGCAATTCTTCTGTCATGGGTCACAATGATCAGCGTCTGATTTCTTTTTCTGACCATCTCCACCATGATATCCATGACTTCTTTCGTCGTATTTGTATCCAGGTTTCCGGTGGGCTCATCCGCAAAAATGATCTTGGAGCTGCCCACAAGCGCTCTGGCGATCCCGACCCGCTGCTGCTGTCCGCCGCTCATCTGAGTCGGTTTTCGTCCATAATATCCCTTCAATCCGACCTGATCCAACATCTTTTTCGACAGTTTCTCTCGTTGTGTTCGATACATCCCTCGAAAAATCAGCGGCAATGCGACATTTTCAATTGCCGTCAGCATCGGCATGAGCTGATACGACTGAAAAATAAAACCGATATTCTTCTGCCGAAACAAAGTCACCTCATCTTCATTGAGCTTGTGTATCGGAACCTTGCCGATATAAATTTCTCCTTTTGTCGGTTTTTCAAGTCCCGCAACCATATTCAGGAAAGTCGATTTTCCGGAGCCCGAAGTCCCCAAAAAACAAACGATCTCACCCCGCTCGATATCCAGGCTGACATCATCCAGCGCCACCACCTTCTCGTCTCCCATACGGTAGACCTTTCGTATGTGGCGGATCGAGATGAAAGCCTGCTTGTTCTCTTGCAAA
>JAUMXJ010000232.1 GCA_030529205.1 Bacillota bacterium
GAATAGACAGAGGGTAAAGACCGATTCCGTAACGGCCTCTGTCCCCAGCGAAACTCCGATGGCATCTGCTGCCGTATTGGCTATGTTGAGTTCATAGGAGGCGGATCCTATTACCCCTACTCTCATAAAAGTCGTTGCTGGTCCTACGAAAGTGATCAGGGTCATAGCAAGAAGAACAACGCTGAGCGCTGGACCGATAACAGATACCGCACCTGTTTTAACGGCGTCTTTAACCTCCTGAGACGTGAGTACGTGATGCTTTTTGTTGAAGTTTAAAGCCATTTTCAGGAAAACTGCTGCCTGAAGGACCACAAAACCAATAAGAACGATTGCGAAGATCCAAATCTGGGGATTGATTCTCTGGATTGTTTCTGTCATAAAGAGCCCTCCCTTGCAATAACGGATGTACGATTTTTCCACTTTAACTTAATAGGACGTTGCTGCTTTTGGAGGCTGAAATTAGACAACGGTGGCTTGGCTTATACCATCTTCAAAATAATCTTGAATACGTCGCAGTGCGTCGTCCAGAATCGAGTGTGGACATGCGATATTTATTCTCACGAAACCTCTGCCCTCCTCTCCGAAATCGGTCCCGTTCTGGACTCCTACCTTTGCTTTTCGAACAAAAAACTCCATCAGCTTATCCGGGTCCTCCGTCACCTCCCGACAATCCAGCCATAGGAGATAGGTGCCTTCTGGATTGACAAGTCGAAGTTTCGTTTTTTTCAGCTTTACTTTTGCCAGATCAAGGTTTTTTTTGAGGTAGTGCACCAATTGGTCCGCGTAATTTGCGCCATTCTCGAAGGCAACACAAGACGCTAGGGTCCCCATAATGTTTTCTCCGGTAGCCTTATTCGCAGTCAACACATCATGAATTCGTGACCTTAAAATGGAGTTGGAGGCTATTGTGACTGCCGTTCGGAATCCCGGGAGATTGAAGGTCTTGCTAGCACTGATAAAAGTGACACAATAGTCTGCGATTTTGGGGGACAATGATGCCATGGGGATATGCTGTTGGGGTGGATAAACGATGTCACAATGAATTTCGTCACTGAGTATCAGGATATCGTTCTCCATACAGATTCGGGCCATTTCTCGTAACTCAAATTCTGAAAAAACACGTCCGGTTGGGTTTTGTGGGTTGCAGAGGATGAAAAGACGGGTTTGAGAATCTTGACATAGCCTTTCAAAGTGCCCGAAGTCGATTTCGTAGCGCTCTTCCTTTAGCAGAAGAGGGTTGCGAAGAACTCTGCGGCCGTTATTCTCGATACTTGCAGCGAAAGGTGGGTAGCAGGGGGTCTGAATCAAGACTTTATCTCCTGGACGACTGAATGCGCGAATCGCGCATACGAGTCCTCCTACAACTCCGGGAATGAAAGTTACCCAATCCGGTGTCACCTCAAAAGCATGTCGCTTTCCCTCCCAAAGGGAAACGGCCTTCTTAAGTCTTTGGCTTTCCGAGGGATAACCGAAAATGCCATGTTGCAGTCTTTGAGCAAGGGCGTCGATAACCGCTTGGGGACTCTTGAAATCGGAGTCGGCTATCCACATCGGAATGACGTCCTTGGGATAAAGCCCATACTTTTTAGAGTCCGTCCCCCAACGTATCGTGATGTCATCAAAATCATGAAACAAGATGGCCATCTCCTTATCGGGTAGAATAATCCTCTATTGTTTTTAGAATTTCAGAGAAAGAATTTCTGAAAAATATTGATGAGGCTATCGCGATTTTCTATAGATTTAATTTGCTGCAACAAAGAATCGGCTTTGGATCGTTCCATTCTTAAA
>JAUMXJ010000233.1 GCA_030529205.1 Bacillota bacterium
CCTTCCGTTATCTTTGCGTCATATCCTTCTGTTATATCTTTCCGCCATATTTTCCGTTATGATAGCTGCGCATTCAGCAATACAAGTATTTCTCGAGCGAGGTTCTCTCTCTTTTTCGCGCGCTCATACAATACGGGAATCTGTTTCACGGACTTCGTAATTTTCTCCGCCTGTTCCAGTTTGTGCTGAAAAAAAATGACGGCATCCCCGAGGTTCTCTTTTAATACCGCTTCTCCTCGCGTCGTGCATCTGCAATCTTCTTCGGAATCGAATTCCTCCATGTCGAACAGCCACGGAATCCGGATTGCCTCTTTGTTTTGCACGGCAGCATACGGCGATGAGGAGGCGATCATCATGCGATAGTGTTTTTCTTTTTCGTTGGCAAAATAAGAGTAGAGATAGCGACTTTCAATTCGACACAGAGTCTTTTGAAAATTGGTCATGGGCTGGAGTACATAGATCACATCATTCTTGATATCAGCAGCCTCCGCGATGATGTTCGCTATCAAATCGCCTCCCATTCCCGCGATGAAGACGAGGTCCGTGCTTGAAAAATCACCGGATAAACCGTTGCATTGCCTGTATATCACATCGGGGCGGTTGCCGATGTTTTTTCTTGCGACTTCCAGCGGCATGGCCGCAATATCCGTTACGATGATTCTTCCGTAGAATCCGCTCTCCAATATACGTTTCGACAGATATCCGTGATCCGCTCCGATATCCGCAATTTCACGCACAAGCGGTGCAAATTTCAAATACTGTCTATACAAAGCATCCAGTCTGTCCACATTCTCGTCCTTTGTCTGATTTTCGTATTCCTGCCGGTATATTCATTTTCGGGTATTTTCGCGGATGAGTCAAGACTTGCGTTGCTGACAAAAAAAGAGACTCGCTCGGAGCCTCTCTTCTTTCACTTGATATCACAGATTATAAAAAATCTCTGAGTTTCTTGCTTCTGGTCGGATGTTTCAGTTTACGAAGCGCCTTTGCTTCGATTTGTCTGATTCTCTCCCGGGTCACCTTGAACTCTTTGCCGACCTCTTCCAATGTCCGCGGTCTGCCGTCAACAAGTCCGAATCGCAACTTCAATACTTCCTGCTCTCTTTGAGAAAGCATTTGAAGGACTTCAAACAACTGTTCTCTCAACATTGCGGAAGCGGCGGCATCCGCCGGTGCCTGAGCGTCGTGATCCGGAATAAAATCTCCGAGATGTGAATCCTCTTCTTCGCCGATCGGGGTTTCAAGCGAAACGGGTTCCTGTGCGATTTTTAAAATTTCACGAACTTTTTCAATCGGCAGTTCCATCTTTGCCGCTATTTCTTCCGGGCTCGGTTCGCGTCCGAGATCCTGGAGCAATTGTCTCTGGGTACGAATCAGTTTGTTGATGGTTTCGACCATGTGCACAGGGATGCGGATGGTTCTCGCCTGATCCGCAATGGCTCTGGTAATCGCCTGTCTGATCCACCAGGTCGCATATGTGGAGAGCTTGTATCCGCGCTTGTAATCAAATTTCTCCACCGCCTTGATCAGTCCGAGGTTTCCTTCCTGGATCAGATCCATAAAGGAAAGTCCTCTTCCCACATATTTTTTTGCAATCGACACGACAAGTCTGAGGTTGGCTTCACACAGCATGGTCTTCGCTTCTTCGTCGCCGTTTTCCTGATATGCTTTTGCGAGGAAAAGCTCACGATCGGCGGTCAAGAGCGGGATTTCTCCGATTTCCTTCAGATACATTCTGACCGGGTCGCTGATTCCTATGCTGGAACTCGTATCGATCTTCGCATCT
>JAUMXJ010000003.1:0-6115 GCA_030529205.1 Bacillota bacterium
CCTGCCGGACTTTTATCCTCTCCGGCTCTTATCCTGCCGAACTTTTACCCTCTCCGAATTTTTATCCTCATCGGATTCGCTTCGCTACTCCCTGCCCTCCGCCGTATGAAAATCTCGTTCGCCGTCATCGTCAGCAAGTTCACGAAGTGCGATAATCTGCTCCGGCGTACCCAGGACAATAATGGAATCCCCCGGACGAAACGCTTCATTCGGATCCGGATTGAAACGAATCTCAGTGGAATCCTTTTTCTTGGTCGCGAGAACGGTCAAGCCGATTTTTTGCGGAATCTGGACCTGTTTGAGCGATTGATTGCACATCGAAGAAGCCGCACCGATCATGATGTCCTCCAAGTCCAGCTCCACATCCCCCGCCCTGGTGATGGTATCGAGAAAGCTGATGATTGTCGGACGAAGCACCAGAGATGCCATGCGATTGCCGCCGATTTCATTCGAGGAGACCGTATTGTCCGCTCCCGCCTTGAGCAGTTTTTCGCGTGCATTTTTCTCGATGGCGCGCGACACAATATACAAATCCTTATTCATATGCCTCGCAGTCAACACGGCGACAATATTGTCCGCATCCGTATGAAGCGTGCTGATAAAACCGGACGCCTTCTCAATGCCGGCGCGCATAAGCACCTCTTCCATGGTGGCGTCGCCGAGCAGCACCGGAATCTCCTTTTCCAAAATCGCCTCGAATTTTTCCTTGTCCTTCTCTATGATGACAAAATCCTTTTTCGAGTGCTGAAAACGCTTGATCATCACGTCGGAGCTCTCGCTTGCGCCCGCGATGATGATATGCTTCTCCATCTGCTCGATTTTCTTTTTCATCGCCTTATTCCTCCAAATGCTCTTGAAATTGCTCTCCAGAATAATGATTTCCAATGATGTAAAGGTATAACCCACGATTCCGATTCCGCCGAAGATGACAAAGATGGAAAAAACCTTCGCCATCGGCGTCATATCGACAACCTCTTTGTAGCCCACGGTCGATATGGTGATAATCGTCATATACAGCGCATCGGTAAAAGTGATTCCGAGCATCAACCAATACCCGACGGTCGATATGGTGATTAAAAGAAACAGACTGAAAAAATCCATTTGATTCTCTTCCTTTTCATTGATTCCATTCCGCCCTCCCGCTTCGACACATACCGGATTCTTCTCAGTCATCCAAATCCGGCTCCTCAATCGTGGAAACCTCATAATAATCCGAGATGATTCCGTCATCATTGCAGTAGATCTTAAAATACATACCATGACGCGTATCATAAAATACAAAGGTGTCACTCTCCCTCGGTACGGGGTACGCGTAATCCCCGATGCGATGATTCACCAGACGGCATTCAAATTCATACTGTTTCGCAACATATACAAGCACCCGCTGCCGATTCAGCAGGAACGCCTTCTGCCTGTATGCGCTTCTGACACCCGCATAAACCGTCAGAAGCACGACCGTGAGCAGAATGAGGAAGAATAAGACCAACACTGTTTTTTTATTTTTCTTTTTGACAAACGGTCCGCTGTCCATATGCATTCTCCATGATATGCTTTTATTATAATATATATGAAGATTTTGAAAAAGGAAAATCCCTCCTGTATGCGGAGGGATGATTATCGGATATCGCCACAGCGTATCACCTTTAAACACCGAAGAAGACTGTCGCCTACTCGGCTTGGAGCACGCTCTTCAGAAAAGGTGCAATCAACTCGAGAGAATCCGGCCGTTCTCCTGTTTTGAGTGCCAAACCTTCTCGAACAACGGAATCCGGACACTCCGCACGCATATCTTCCACGACACGCCCGATTCCTCCGCCTCCGTGGGTACAAAACGGGATGAGGATTTTTCCGCGGAGATCGCAATGTCTCAAAAATGTGCGAACAGGCGGAGCGAAAGTTTGAATCCAATTTGGAGAACCGACAAATACGATATCCGCATCTCCTACCGGGTCCAACCCTTCCGCCAGGGCAGGACAGAGCCTGTCCTCCACTTCGTTCTTCAATTCTCTCAAAGCGGCATGTTCATCAAAAGAATAGCGTTTTTCCGGAACAAGCTCCCTGATCTCGGCACCTGTCATTCGGGCGATTTCTTCCGCCATCTTGCGCGTCAAGCCCGAAAACGAATAGTATACGACAATTGCTTTCATATCAACTCCTTTACTACAAACAATTGTTAATCGCACATATTATACAAAAAAACCTGCACCGCCGAAACGAATGCAGGCTCCTTTTTTCTTCGGAATCAAGATTTAAACCATTTTTAAGTATATTTCAGAATATATCTCGGGTCATTCCGGGTCATGTCCGATCGTGTCGATGACCTCTAATAATTCTCCATGTGAATTTCGAAGAACGACTGCGGATGATTACATGCCGCACAAACCTTCGGAGCTTTGGTGCCGACCACGATATGACCGCAGTTTCTGCACTCCCAGACCTTCACTTCACTCTTTTCAAAAACTTCAGCCATTTCGACGTTTTTGAGAAGAGCCCTGTAACGTTCCTCGTGGTGTTTCTCGATCGCCGCCACAAGTCTGAACTTCACGGCAAGAGCTTTGAACCCTTCCTCTTCCGCTGTCTTGGCAAACCCTTCATACATATCGGTCCATTCATAGTTCTCTCCCTCCGCCGCAGCCAGAAGATTCTGTGCGGTGTCTCCGAGACCGTTGAGCTCCTTAAACCACATTTTCGCATGTTCTCTTTCATTTTCCGCCGTTTTCAGGAAAAGTGCCGCAATCTGTTCAAATCCCTGCTCTTGTGCGACGGAAGCGAAATATGTGTATTTGTTTCTCGCCTCCGACTCCCCTGCAAAAGCCGCCTGAAGATTTTTCTCTGTCTGAGTTCCCGCATATTTATTCGGATTCATACATGCCTCCCTTATTTTAAAATCACAAATCTGTCCCTTTGATTTGTATCTTCATTCTATCACCGCGACTCCTCCCTTCACCAGAGCAAAAGCCTTACAATACAAGGAAAATCCCTATTAATAATAAGTATTATTATTAATAAAATGGAGGTTGCAATGCGGGATATGCTGTGATATATTTTCACTTGACACGGGGAGCTGTACGGCTGAGAGGTAGAGTTGAAATACCCTACGACCCGAAACCTGATTTGGATAATGCCAACGTAGGGATTGCGAGTATTATTCACGGGAATAATGCTCTTTTTTTTATTCCCGCACACGCCCTTCCGCGACATGTTTCCGCCGAATAATCCAAAATATTGAAAAATCCGAACAGGATCCGGGAGGGTTATGCATCTGATTCATATTATTTCAAACGAAGTTTCTCTGAACCTTGTCGTCAACAGCGTCCTCGCCTCAGGCGGAACGGCAATCTGCGCAACGGCTCCGGAAGAAGTACAGGAGATCACCGAAATCTCCGATGCGCTCGTCCTCAATACCGGCATCCCCGGCGAAATCAAATTCCGATCCTTGTTGTCGGCCGGGAAAAAAGCCAATGCCGTAGGTATCCCGGTGGTGCTCGATCCGGTCGGTGTAGGCGCATCAAGCTTTCGAAACGAAGGAATCAAGCTGCTTCTGAACTCCGTCCGCTTCGCCTGCATCAAGGGAAATTACGCGGAAATCGCATACCTCTGCGGCATCAACAATTTTACCGGAGGAGTTGACGCCGGATCATGCGAATCTACAAACACGCTGAAAAATGAGATGAAACGACTCTCCCGCGAGTTGAACTGCACCGTCATTGCAACCGGCAGGACGACCATTCAGGTGACGCCTTCTGACGCGGAAGAATCCTACGTGACGGAAGTAGCGGGGGGCAGTGCGCTCCTCTCCAAAATCACCGGGAGCGGATGCGTTCTCACGGCTTTACTCGGACTTTTTCTCGCCGGTGCGGAGGAAGCGGAGAGATCCGAAAAAATCACGGATTGTCTCAGATACTACAAAGACTGTGCGGAGGAGGCGGAACAATATGTACATGCCCCTCATTTGGGAACGGGATCCTTTCAAACGGCGTTGATTGATGCCATGAGCAGAAGAAGCGGAGTGTTTTCGACCGCAGACAAAAAATAATCTCGCCGTCATGGAAAATCAGAGAAAGTCAGGACAAAGACAGGAAAAATCAGGAGGAAATATGAGAGAAAAACTGCGTCTTTACGGAATCCTGGGATGCTCGGGAATTCCTCATCCGATGATACGCATGGTCGAAAGCGCCATCGAAGGCGGCATGACCATGTTCCAGCTCAGAGAAAAAAACTGTCGCATGACGAACTGTTGGAGACGGCCGTCGCCCTCAATAAACTCTGCAAAAAACACCGAATCCCGTTCATTGTGAACGACAGCGTCGAACTCTGTCTCAAGGCGGATGCGGACGGCGTTCACCTGGGACAGGAGGACGGGTCTCTTACGGAGGCGAGAAAAATCCTCGGTCCTTCAAAAATCATTGGCGCAACCGCACACAATCTGGAGGAGGCGCTCAGGGCGGAGAGCGAGGGGGCGGACTATATCGGTGTGGGAGCCGCTTTCGGATCCAAGACCAAAATGGTTTCCGGAGCCATCGATCTGAATGAATACAATCGCATCACGCAACAAGTGCACATCCCGGTTGTCGCCATCGGCGGCATCCACGCGGGAAATATCGATGCACTGTATGACAGAGGAATTTCAGGGGTGTCGGTGATATCCGCAATTTTCGGAGATTCGCATACGAGCCCGGAGAAAATCCGTGACAACGCCCTCGTACTGCGCAGGCTCGCGGAACACCTGTAATACAGATCAACATAAAGACAAGGAGAAACATGATGAAAGACAAAGAAGTGAAAAAATTGGTCATGGCGGCGATGTTCGTCGCGCTCGCGGTCGCATTGTCACCGCTCAGCATTCAGGTGGGAACGGCAAAGTGCTTTCCGGTGCAGCATCTCGTCAATGTCATGACATCCTTTCTTCTCGGCCCCCTGTACAGCGTAGGGGCGGCATTTACCACATCCCTGATCAGAGTCCTGCTGGGAACCGGGACATTGCTCGCTTTTCCCGGAAGTATGGCGGGAGCGCTTCTGGCGGGACTTGCCTACCTTTATACCAAAAAGCTGTGGGCGGCGTGTGTCGGAGAAACAATCGGAACCGGGGTCATCGGAGCGCTTCTGGCGTATCCTGTTGCGGCTCTCCTGATGGGAAAAGAGGTCAGCCTGTTCACCTTTTTCATTCCGTTTCTCATCAGCACGGTCGGCGGAAGCATCATCGCCTTTGTCATGCTGAGCAGTATAAAAAAACTCGGAATCATGGAAGCACTTGATTCATGATTCCGTGCGGGAGATCGGGGGACAGCATGAAGACAGTACTGACCGTCGCAGGAAGCGACAGCAGCGGTGGAGCGGGAATCCAGGCGGATATCAAGACCATGACGGCGAACGGCGTCTACGCCATGTCCGCCATCACCGCACTCACCGCACAAAATACCATGGGCGTCTCGTCCATACTGAATATTGAGGGGGATTTTCTCGCCGAGCAGCTGGAGTCGGTCTTCAGCGACATCATGCCGGATGCGGTAAAAATCGGCATGATTGCATCCGTGCAACAGGTCGAAGTTCTTTCCGACATTCTGAAAAAATACCGTGCAAAAAACATCGTGCTGGATCCCGTTTTGATGGCGACCTGCGGTGTACAGCTGACTAACCGCGATGTGATTCTTGCCATGATGAAAAACCTGTTTCATCTTGTAACTCTCCTCACTCCCAATCTGTCCGAGACGAAGATACTGTATGAAATGCTGTCCGGCGTTTCGGAACGGGATACGGCGCACGGCGTGCACGTCTCTAACAGCTTATGCCTTGAAACGGAAGAGGAGACACGACAGATTGCCAAGCAATTGGGAGATTCTTTGGGATGCAGCATCCTCGTCAAAGGGGGGCATCGAACGCAAAGTGCCGATGATCTGCTGTACAACCGCACCGCCGGCACATTCACTCTGTACCGTCAAAACAGAATCGACAACCCCAATACGCACGGCACAGGGTGTACCCTCTCGAGCGCGATTGCCTCGAACCTGGCAAAGGGAACCTCTCTGGAAGAAAGCATTCGGAAGGCGAAAAACTACCTGAGCGCCATTCTCACATCGGATCTGAATCTGGGAAGAGGAAACGGTCCGCTCAATCA
>JAUMXJ010000003.1:6172-17306 GCA_030529205.1 Bacillota bacterium
GTATGTATGAGAGAATATGCAACACAAATGGAAGCGGCGAGAAAAGGCATCATTACGCCGGAGCTGCGCGCCGTTGCGAAAAAGGAAAAAAGAGAGGTGGAAGAACTGCTTCCCCTTATGGCGTCCGGGAAAATGGTCATTCCGGCAAATGTCAACCACAAATGCATCGACCCGAACGGAGTGGGAAGCATGCTCACCACCAAAATCAATGTCAATCTGGGAATCAGCCGCGATTGCAAAGATTACAACATCGAGATGCAAAAGGTGATGAGGGCGGTTGAGCTCGGAGCGGAGTCCATTATGGATCTCTCCAGCCACGGAGATACGCGTCCGTTCAGACAGAAGCTCTGTGCGGAGTGCCCCGCAATGATCGGCACGGTTCCGATTTATGACTCCGTCATCCATCATAAAAGAGATCTCAAGGAGCTTACTGCAAAAGATTTTCTGGATGTCATCAGACTTCACGGTCAGGACGGAGTGGACTTTGTCACCCTGCACTGCGGCATCACCGGAAAGACGATTGAACAGATTCGAAACGGCGGAAGAAAAACCAATATCGTCAGCAGAGGAGGCAGCCTCGTATTTGCATGGATGTCCATGACCGGACAGGAAAACCCGTTCTACGAGTACTACGACGACATTCTGGATATCTGCCGGGAATACGATATGACCATCAGCCTAGGAGATGCGTGCAGACCGGGTTGTCTCGCGGATGCCACGGACGGAGTGCAAATCGAAGAGCTGATTCGCATCGGCGAACTTACAGAGAGAGCTTGGGCAAAGGATGTCCAGGTTATGGTCGAGGGACCGGGACATGTTCCTATGGATCAAATTGCGGCAAACATGAAGATCCAGGAGACGATTTGTAAGGGCGCTCCTTTTTATGTCCTGGGGCCGCTTGTAACGGACATTGCTCCCGGATATGACCATATTACCGCTGCCATCGGAGGTGCCATTGCGGCATGGTCGGGGGCTGCGTTCCTGTGCTATGTCACGCCTGCGGAACATCTGGCGCTTCCGAATGTCGATGATGTCCATCAGGGAATCATTGCGAGTAAAATTGCCGCACATGCGGCGGATATCGCCAAGGGAATTCCCGGGGCGAGAGAGAGGGACGACAGAATGGCGGATGCGAGAAGAAATCTGGATTGGGACGCTCAGTGGCTCGAAGCGCTGGATCCTGAAACGGCGAAGGCGATTCGGAACAGCAGGCTTCCGGAGGAAGACCACTCCGACACCTGCAGTATGTGCGGAAAATTCTGCGCGGTAAGAAGTATGAACAAGGCGCTCGCGGGAGAGGTCATCGACATTTTGTAAAATCATCAAAGATTTTATACTCGCTTTCGGATTCTGTGGTAAAATATCGCTGTTATTACTTTAATGGTTGCCGAGTGCATCGCAACCCGAAATAGGAGAGAACATGACAAAAAAACTGTTCATCATGTTGCTTGTAGTGTGTATGACCGTGCTTACGGCATGTGGCGGAGACAACCCGCTCATCACCACAACCACAACTACGACTACAACCACAACTACAACAACGGAGACAACGACCGAAACCACAAGCACATCTGAGACGACCACGACAACCGCTTCATCCGAAGCCGGCAGTCCGTTCGATTTCAAATTGAATGACGTATTCGAAGGAAAATACGCTACGTTCAAAGTCTCAACCCGGTGGACTTATTCAACTTCCAATGTCAATACCGTCGGGGATACTTCATACTTCTACTTTGTCGACGGACAGAATCTTCCGTTTATTATGTACCAATACGAAGCGGTAGAAGACATTGGAGAGTTTACCGACGATATTTGGAATGAGATTGCGGCAGGTGCAGGCGGTAGAAGACTTTCCAACAAGACTATCAACAATCGTGAATTTGCGAGAATCCTCGCCACAAACGAGGAGAATCAGGTCAAATTCCTTCTCTACTACACCTATGAGAATAAAATACTCCAGGGTCTTGCAATCGTCTACCCGATTGACAGTGTTGACGAAGATCGTTACTCCGCGGCATTGGAAAAAGTCCTGGAAACATTTGAAAGCAAAACAGGAGACGGGGAAAGCATCGGCAAAAAATCGGAGGGAACTTCGAGCAACATCCTAGGCGAAACACAGGAAGTAACCGTAGAAGGCGGAATCCTGACCGTGCCTGCAGATTTCAAAGAAGCGACAAGCTCTCCGCTTCCGCTCTACCTTCTCGGCATGGCGTCGCCGGACTTCTCAAAATTCGTGATGTACCAGTACTTCGACCTCGGAACGACGAACGAACTCGAATCCAGGACTGCGATCAGCGCATATTTCCAAGGCGTGGAGGCGGAAGTCAAGGGAATGGTGGAAATCAACGGAAAAGAGTACTACCAATTCGAGCCGCTTGAAAGCAATCCGACAAAAAACCCGGGCTTCTTGTATCACGACAAGTCTACGGGTTATGTCTATGTGTTTGCCGCAATGGAAAACACGGATGAAAAGGATGCGGTAGAACGAAGCCGCGAATTCATAAAAGAAATCGTCAGACTGTTCCAATACAAGTAAGTAAGATGGAATACAATCAAAAAGCTGTGACCGGAGGTGTCACAGCTTTTTTTTACCGAATCTTTGCAAACCCGCCGACCTGCAGGATGTTCGCTCCGATTGCGGTATGTATTTCGGATGTTCGATTCATTTTTTCTCCCTGGAGAATGACATTGATCTCTCCCTGTCTGACAAGGGCATGCCGAAAAAGATATGCGGTCAGTCCCGCATTGGACGTTCCCGTCGCGGACTCTTCATCAATTCCGTAAAGAGGAGCGAAGTTTCGTGCGTGAATCACATATTCTTCGCGACCCCTTTCCATATTCTGAACGGACTGCACGGCAAACGCATGCACACCCACTACGCCGTGCTTTTCGGATAATGCCGCCAGAGCCTTGAAATCGGGAGAAAGCGCATCCAGCATCTGCATGCCGTCCACGGGCATGATTATGTCCGTCAGACCTGCGCGAACCACGGAAGGAGTCAGCAAAATCCCCCCCATGCTCGGGTGTGAGGTCTTCAGATCTCCGATGCCCATGACGACACCCAGCTCCGCAATCTCTTCGTCGCGGAGATTTCTGACGATTTCGGGCATGGGCATTTCCATGAGGATCCCTCCCTCGGCGGTTCTGACAATATCCACCACTCCGCTCTTCGTATAAGTCTGAAAACGGGCATCGGGAGAAGCGGATGACAGGAGTTTTTTTTCGAACAGCAGCGCATACAGTGCAATGGTGGCATGTCCGCAAAATGCCACCTCGTTTGTCGGTGTAAAATATCGCACCTCCAATGAGGTTTGCGACCTTCTTCTCACAAAAGCGGTCTCTGAAAATCCCTGCTCCTGTGCAATCTCCAGCATGCAGGCGTCCGAGAGTTCACCGGATTCCTCCGTAAGCACCACGCCGGCGGTATTACCGCCACAACCTTTGTGTGTAAAGGCGTCGATCACATAGACCCGAACAGTCTTCATCCGTGCACCTCCGCTCCCGCTTCCACAATCTCCGGAGTCTTCAGCAGACGGGACGAACCCTCGTCATACTTTTGATTGGTATACAGTTTATAATACTTTCCTTTACGCGCCATGAGCTCCGCATGCGTCCCCCGCTCAGCAACGGCACCTTGATCGACGACCAGAATCAAATCCGCATTTTTGATGGTGGAAAGACGATGCGCCACGATAAAACTCGTGCGATCTTTCAACAGCTCTTCCAACGCGAGCTGGAGGATCTTTTCCGTCTCCGTATCCACGGAAGAAGTCGCCTCATCCAGGACAAAGAGCTGCGGGGAGCGGAGCACCGCTCTGGCAAACGAAATCAGCTGCTTCTGCCCTCCCGACAGAAGCGATCCGCCTTCGCCCACCTGTGTTTCATATCCCCGTTCAAACTGTACGATGAAATCATGTGCGTGCACCAATTTTGCCGCCGCTATGATTTCTTCCTCCGTGGCATCCATCTTGCCGTACTTGATATTATCCGCTATCGTTCCGGTAAACAAAAACGGAGACTGCAGCACATATCCGAGATGGTTGTGCAGCCAGGATTGACTGCGCTCTCTGTAATCCACGCCGTCGATCAATATCCTGCCTTCCGTCGGTTCGTAAAACCTGCAGGCGAGATTGACAATGGTCGTCTTCCCCGCGCCGGTCTTTCCTACCAGGGCAACGGTCGTTCCCCGCGGAATATGCAGGTTGAAATCCTTGAGAATATACTCCCCTTTTTTATAAGCAAAGCTGACATTTTCGAAGGTAATGTCGCCCTGCATGTCCTCCCAATTGTCTCTGAGAGGATGTTCAATCGTGCCGTATTTTTCGATGACATCCGGGCGGTCTACAATTGTCGGCTCCGTCTCGATCAGCTCGAGAATTCTCTCCGCCGCGGCATGCGCCTTGACCAGCTGGGATGTGATATCGATCATCTGAATGACCGGATCGAACATCATATTGGCGTAGCTGATAAACAACATGACCACACCGATTGTGATTTCTCCGGTTTTTACCATATTGCCGCCGAAATAGATGACCAGCCCGATCGCGATGGAAGAAACGGCAAGAGGAACCGGGAAGTACGCACTCGACAACCTCGCCGAGTAAATTGATTTTTGTCTCATCTCCCGGGTAATATCCGAAAATTCCTGACAGTTCAGCTCCTCCCGGCAAAGTACCTTGGATGTCTTGGCACCGTAAATTCCGTCCGATATGGCGGATGTCATTTTGGAGTTGGCGGAGCGCACCTGTCGCTCGAGCTTGAGCACGCGCACACTGAGCAGCCATGTAATAAAAATCAGTATCGGCATCAGCGTGAGAACAACGAGCGCCAGCTTCCAATTTGCCGCCAACATCGAAATGGTGACGAGAAACAGGTATCCCCCCGCCCATGCGAGGTCGAGGATTCCCCACGCCACCACCTCCGAGACTCTTCCCGTATCGGCGCCCATACGAGAAATAATACTTCCCACCGGTGTTTTGTCAAAGTATTCCACGGCGAGCAGTTGCACCTTCGCAAATTGATCGCGCCTGAATTTATGACCGATATGCGCCTCGATTTTGAATGCGATTCGAAAGAAAAAATAAACCACCAGTGACACCAGGATGGCGATGGACAAAGACAATGCCCCGATTCCGTACAAACCGACCGTGTTTTTCATTTTGATAAATCGGTCGACCGCAATGGCGACAATAACAGGATCCAGCACCAAGCTGAACGACAGAAAAATGTTCACTCCCAGCATATGTAGAAATTGTCTCCTGTACTCGCTCAAATACCGGAATATGTCGATCCAAAGACCTTTTCGTTTCTTTTTATCTTCCTGTGATATATTTGTATGTATTTCCATATACACCCGCTTTTTCGATATTAGTCTTCCGACGTTTGAATTTCCCAGAGTTTTTGATATAGCCCGCCCGCGTCCTTCAAGGTCTCGTGCGTGCCGCTCTCCAGGATTTTTCCCTGTTTGAGTACGAGGATGAGATCCGCTCCCATGACGGTGGTGACTCTATGTGAGATGATAATGCGGGTCGCATCGTTCTTTGTCTCATCGAGCGCCTTTCTGATACTGAGATCGGTCTCGGAATCCACTGCCGATAGAGAATCGTCAAAAATCAGAATTTTTTTGTCGTCTATCACGGTTCTCGCGATCGATATTCTCTGCTTCTGACCGCCCGACAGCTGAGCACCGCGCTCTCCCACCATCGTCTCGTATCCGCTCTTGAATGATTCGATATTGGAGTGAATATCTGAAATGCGGGCAGCTCTCTCGATTTCTTCGTCACCGTGAGCACGCAAAATATTGATGTTTTCTTTCACCGTCTTGGAGAACAGATACGGCTCTTGCAATACAAGACCGACATGATTCCTGATCCACGTTTTTTCTATATCCCGCAGCTCCACGCCGTCAATTCTGATGCTGCCTTCGTACTCCATCAACCTCTGCAGGAGCATGACCAAGGTCGATTTCCCGCTGCCGGTATGTCCCAAAATTCCCAAGGTTTGACCCGCTCCGATGCGAAAACTGATTCCGTCGAGAACCTTGGTATTCTGTGCGGAGGAATGCTTATGAGACGCCTCCGCTCCGCCACTCTCTTCTCCGCGAATTCCGCCTTCCGTATCGGAATAGGAAAAACTTACATTGTCATAGACAATCTCTCCGTGCAGTACCGGCCTGCACGTTCCGTCCTCCTCGTCACTCGGAAGACTCAAAATTTCATCGATGCGCCTGACGCTGACAAAAGCCTTGCCGATACGCATAATCATGCGCGCAAGTTGTTTCAACGGCCACGAGAGCCATTCGCAATACATCAGGAACGCCAAGAGCGTCCCGATGGTGATCGTATCGGAGATGACCATCAAACCGCCAAAAAACAGAGTGCCCGTTATTTGCATAATGGTCAAAAAATCCGTGGTCGAAAAGTATAAACTGAAACTGCGCCCCATCTTGATCAGTTCATCGCGCACATTGTCATTTGCGACGCCGTACCGTCTCAGTTCATAATTCTCATTTCCGAAAGCGCGCACCACACGAATTCCCGAGATGGTTTCCTGCGCGATCCCGGTGGCAATCGCCTCTTTCTTATCAACATTTTCAAATATGGCGGTGGTTTTCTTGTTAAACCTCAGAGACATCAAAGCGACAATCGGAAAGACACTGAGCGGCACGAGCAAAAGCAGGGCGCTCATCTCCCACATAATCCAGATGGAAGCGACGACAATAAACGCCAATCTTCCGATTTCATCGACCTGTCCCCGATAAAACTCCAGATAGGTCTCCACGTCCGAGGTACTGCGCTGTATCAACTCTCCCGTCTGGTTTTGACCGTGGGTTTCAAACGAGTAGGACTGAATCTTTCGAAACAGACGATTCCTCAAACGCTCTCCCGTTTTTTCGACCGCGATGCTCTTCATAATACCTGAAAGATAGCGACAAATCGCCTCGAAGAACCGAATCCCGATCACCGCCAGACACGCGGTCAGAAGATCCGGAATCCACCGCGCCGTCCAAGTCCCCTCGGCAGCTGCCGTCGCTACCGCATCTTCCGATATCAGCACATCGACCGCGTACTTGATGACGACGGGCGACTGCACCTTTATCGCGGCAGACAAAAGGCTTATCAGCATGGAACATACTATAAGCCAAAAATACCCTTTTATATGTTTTAACAAATTCTCCCCCCGGGGGCTCTTTACCCCTCTATCCGCTTAATCAGTTCTTCCAACTCATAAACGGAGAATTTCTGCACCTTTCCGCAGAAGTGACATAGCGTCTGCGCGCCTCCGTCCTCTTCAATCATCGCCCTGAGCTCCTTTGCTCCGAGGCGATATAATCCGTCGAGCATTTTAGAACGCTTGCATCCGCAGTGATAGCGAAGTGCGTACGCCTCCTGCTCCACCAGGCCGAGATCGCCCATAATCTGTTTCGCCGAATTTCTGATATCCACCACTTCCTGAATCTGCTGGGAAACCCCCGCCTTATGCGCCAATTGTTTCTCAAGATATGAAATGGTCTCTTCCGATGCACCCGGCAACAACTGAATCAATATCCCGCCTGCCGCTCTCACCTTCGCCTCCGTGGAGGAGAGATGCACGCCGAGTTCGACAGCCGTTGCGCTCTGTTCGCTCTGCGCAAAATAATGCGTGATATCGTCCGCGATGCCTCCATGCTCAATCTCCACCTGACCGATAAACGGTTCCCCTCTGCCGATGTCGCGAATCACGAAAAGCGTTCCTTTTCCGACCGCCTTGGGTACATCGAGCGCGCCGCTGTCCGTGTAAATTGATTCAATTTTCGTGTACTTGGATGCCACTTTGACATTTCCCTTGGTATCCGCGACCGCGATCGCATGTTTCATCGGGCCGTCGCCTTTAATCTGAATGCTCACGGTCTCTTCATCGATCTTACTCATCATTCCCATCATCAGCGCCGCTGTCGCCATTCTGCCCAAAATCATGGTCGACATCGGAGAGGCGTCATGCACCCTCCTCAGCTCTTCAACGGTCTCCGTCGTATCCGCAAAATATATTCGAACTTCTCTGTTTTCCGAAACTCCTGTTATCAGTTTATCCATCACATCCTCCCTTTAATCCCGACCTGTAAACGACCCCGTGTCCCGCCTCATGGCACTCATTCAAATAAGTACAAAATCCCTATCCCTACGAAAAAAATGTCAGATAGGACAAGTAGCCGTATACCGCGACATACAATAAAATTCCCCCCATTGCGGTCACTCCGATTCTTCCCGGCTGCTTCTTCCAAAGCGAATACTCCGGAGTCGGATAATCATATTTATCCTCCACCTCGGTCTCGTACAAATCCGCTACGCGCTTCGGATAAGAACGCCTGATCGAGCGCAAAAGCGCCTTTACCGCGAGCACACAGACAACCAGAATCGCAATGATTATGCAAAAAACGACCATAATCTGCGACGGGGTAATCTCCGCCATCTGCACCATCGGATCGCCTTCATTGAGAATGCTTTCCGGTTCGGTGAATCGCTGAATGAAAAAAGACAGCATCACGGCGTTCGCATTGTTCATAAAATGCCCGAACATCGCCGGGAATATCGAGCCGGTCACCTGCGTGACATATGCAAACACCAGGCCGAGTGCAATCGGGGAGAGTAAGTTTCCGAGATTGAAGTGAAACAGACCGAAGAACAGCGCCGCCAAGAATGCCGCCTTTCTTCTGCCGAGTCTGCGTTCAAACGAAGACATCAGCGCACCGCGGAACATGAACTCCTCACAAACGCCGGCGGAGACCGCAATAATGAACAACGAGCCCAGAAGCCCGCTCACCTCCTCCGGAATCGGAATTTCCGGTGCGGAAAAACGACCGAACTTCTGTATCAAGAAGATCATGATGCCGTTGAGAAATGCTGCAATCGGCATCATAAAGAAACTCATAAAAAACACTTTCACATAGACGGAAAATTTGGCTTTTTTCAACCGAAAAAAATCCGTGATCCTCTCTCTCATCAACAATGCATAGATGAGAGAACCTCCCATAATCAATCCGAATTCGGTGATCAGGATACCCGAATTCACATCTCTGCTCTGTACCCATGCTCCCGCAGTCAGAAACAACACCGACAGCACGAATACCATTATCAATCCGGAGCACAGACCGGTCCACTTTCCTCCGTGCTCCGTCTCCGACATCATCCCCGCCGTTTCGGAATCGACTCCGCGATTCTCCATCTTATAAGACATTTCATTTGTCGCATCTCCGGTCACTTGGTGATCGAGATGATTTCCGTTATGATTCTTCGTTTCCAAATATACCCTCTCTTTTCAATCCATATCCTTTTGTCAAACAAACCTTTTCAAACAAGCCGGGCGCCCCGAATCTATGCTCTTTCGATATAACCCCTCGTCATAAGCAGATTGAGATACGCACGCGGACCGCCGATCAGGGCATCCGGTACGAAATCAAATTGCGCCGAGTGCAGTGGATGCACAAATCCGCGTTCCTCGTTTCGCGTTCCCACGTAGAAGAAAAGTCCCGGGATCTCAAGCTGATAAAAGGAAAAATCCTCGCTGATCATCTGCGGCTTGATGCGATCCGCATTTTCATTCAGTGCAAAGAACTCCTCCGCCAGACGCGCATCATTGATGACCGCCGGGTACTTGTGATCCACCCAGAATTCGAATGTGACGCCGTGCGCCTGTTCCATCGCGGATGCAATTTCCCTCATTCTGCGCTCGACATAGTATGCCTGCTCTTCGCTGAAAGTTCTGAAAATGCCCTCCATATGTGCCTCTTTTGCGATAATGTTTCTGCGTTCACCCGCCTGAATCGACCCTATGGTAAAGACGGCGGTATCGGTCGGATCCGTGTTTCTCGAGACAATCTGCTGCACATTGGTCAAAAAATGGGCGGAGGCGAGAAGTGCGTCGATTCCGAGATGCGGCATGGCGGCATGTGCGCTCACGCCTCTGACCGTGACATTGAAATCCGTTCCGCGTGCCATAAACGCCCCCGAAGCGGAGGCGAGTCTGCCCTCCTCCACATTCGGATGCAGATGGATGCCGAAGATCTCCCTTACGCCGAGCCGTTCGATAAACCCGGTTTTGATGAGCGGCTTCGCACCGCCCACGCTCTCCTCTGCCGGCTGAAAGACAAAGATGAAGTCGCAGCTGCGCTTCAAATCGGCTCTGCTCAATATCTTCACGGTTCCGAGAAGCATGGACATATGCCCGTCGTGCCCGCACGCGTGCATTTTTCCCTCATGTGTCGAAGGAAATGCATTGCCGCTCTGTTCACAGACCGGCAGCGCGTCCATATCCGAACGGAACGCAATCGCAAAAGGTCCGTCCGCCCCCTGATAATCCGCATTCGCCTTGAGAATTCCTATGACCGCGGTATCATGCACCTCGTAGGAAATCCCCATTTTTTCCAATTCGCCGATAATAAAAGCCTGCGTCTTGAATTCCTCATTCGCAAGCTCCGGTATTTGATGGAGCTGCTTCCTGCAATCCTTAATATACGCGATCGACTCCGCAAGCAGCTCCTCTCTCCATGAAATATCCATAACCCCTCTTCGGTATATCATTCCCGCTAGTCCAGGAATGCAAATATATTTTTTTCGTTTCTGAAATGGTCTCCGTAGTTCAGCCCATAGCCCACGATGAACATGTCGGGTATCTCAAATCCGATATAGTCCGCCGTATACTCCACCTTGCGTCTCGACGGTTTGTCCAGAAGGACACACGCCTTCAAGCTCTTCGGAGACTTGGCGCGCAGGTATTCCAGCACCCCGGTCATCGTCAAAGCGGTATCGGTGATGTCATCCACAACCAGGACATCATAATCGGACAAATCCTGCGGCGTCGAATCCTGTATTTTCAGTTCTCCCGAGTTTTCAGTGGAACTGCCGTACATGGATGTGGTGATGAACTCGACACGAACGGGCAACTCGATTCTTCTGACCAGGTCTGCGGCAAAAATAAAACTTCCCTTGAGCAGGGAGATGACCATCAAATGACCGTCTTTGTAATCAGAGGTAATTTTTGCACCAAGTTCCCTCACTTTGCGACAAATCTCCTCATCGCTGAATAAAATTTGTCTCTTCTTCTTTTCCATCATCCTCCACCTCACCGCATAAATTTTTTGAGCATAAACATCCGTTCT
>JAUMXJ010000234.1 GCA_030529205.1 Bacillota bacterium
CAGTTTTCCCAGTCGTCCACGTTATATCCCTCTGTTTTCAGCGCCATCCCGACCGATAACCACTCCTGATAATCAAGAGTGGCGGGGTCGATATGGTCAAGCATTTTTAGAAGATCTCTGTCCATTCATACTCCTTCGACGGTGCGGGCACGTAACTGCTTGGATTGATGTCATGCGGCACTTTCCAGTTGTTCCCCGCAATACGATCTATTAATTTTTTTGCTTGGTGAAATTCCCATGTCCCGACATGGTTAAATCCTTTATTTTCAAGGAACCTGATTTGTTTAGGTGTTGTGAGCCCTTCTTCCTTGCGTTTATTGAGTCTGTCAAGCAGGAGATTCGCTTTACCGGCGCATTCGATGTCATCGGGAAATATTCCGTATTTTTCGAGTGCTCTTATTTGTTTTTCGCTTGGCGGTGACATTTCCCATCCAAACGCCGGAACATAACTTGATAGATCTTCGGCTTGAATTGACATTTCAAATTGCAGCGGATCCACAAATTTTCGTTTCCTCTTTCGCATTTCAGCAAGTTGCGCCGCAAGTCTTTCTTCCCTCTCCGCAATGACATCTTCCTTTGCACGCTGCTCTACTTCTTCGATGTCTATGGGTTCTCCGGAGGCATTTTCAACAATCTCAATCATCTTTTTGGATACTTCTTCGTTCTCCGATATCAGATGTGCCGGCCGGCACAGTTCATGTTTTTCCGTATGCCACAAGAAATCGAGTATCAGCAAATATTCTTTGCCGTCAAAAAGCCTTGTTCCACGTCCGACCATTTGACAGTATAGGCTTCTTACCCTTGTCGGGCGGAGTACCACGATACAGTCCACGGACGGGCAGTCCCAACCCTCTGTGAGCAGCATAGAATTGCATAGGACATTGTATTCGCCTTTGTCGAACGCTTCGAGCACCTCTTTTCGGTTGGAGGAGTTTCCGTTCACTTCCGCCGCCCTGAATCCTTTATTTTTGAGCATATTACAGAATTTTTGTGATGTCTTCACAAGTGGGAGGAATACCACGGTCTTTTTGTCCTGACACAGTTTCGACATTTCTTCCGCAATCTGCTCAAGGTATGGATCCAGTGCCGTTCCGAGGTCTGATGTCGAGTAGTCTCCGGATTGCTGTTTTACCGCCGATAAGTCTATATTCAGCGGTATGGTTTGCGCTTTGATTTTTGAGAGATACCCCTCTTTAATTGCTCTCGGAAGTGTATATTCGTATGCGAGAGACTCAAAGTATGTACCGAGATTCCGCATATCACCTCGGTCCGGTGTTGCGGTTACACCAAGAACATTGGCATCTTCAAAATGATTGAGCACTCTCTGGTAACTGTCCGATAAAACGTGATGCGCTTCATCGACTATAATGGTGTCGTAGTGCGTCGGTTTGAACCGACTCAATCTTTTCTCCTGCATTAGTGACTGCACACTTCCGACCGTGACCCGGTAGTAACTCCCGATTGCTGATTCTTCCGCTTTTTCGACCGCACAATTCAGTCCACAAGCCTTTGAGAGTTTGTCCGCGGCCTGTTCCAGAAGTTCCCCTCGGTGTGCAAGCACAAGTGTCCGTTTGCCTTTTCTGACTTCTTCCTCGATGACTTTTGAAAACACGATCGTCTTGCCGCATCCTGTTGGAAGAACAAGGAGCGTCCTTTGACGCCCCTCATTCCACTCTTTCAGGATTGCGGCTTTCGCTTCTTCCTGATAAGGTCTTAGTTTCATCATTTAGAACGCCCCCGCGGTGAATGATGTTTGCG
>JAUMXJ010000235.1 GCA_030529205.1 Bacillota bacterium
ATCCGGAACAAAACAAAGAATTTACGGACAATTACCTGGAAGTGCCGTTCGATCTCAGCCGGGTCGTGTTCATAGCGACGGCAAATAAGCTCTCCACCATTCCGAGACCGCTTCTCGATCGTATGGAGGTTATAGAGATATCGGGATACACCGAGGATGAAAAACGCAATATCGCCCTCAAGTACCTGATTCCGAAGAAACTGCAGGAGCACGGCTTGTCTGTCAAACAGTGCACATTCAGCGAGGCGGCAATTCGAGAAATCATCAGCGGTTACACCAGAGAATCCGGCGTGAGGGGATTGGAACGCAAAATTGCCGATATCTGCAGAAAAGTTGCGGTAAAAATAGTGAAGGAAAAAGTAAAAACGGTCAAGGTGACAGAGCGCAGCCTTACAAAATACCTGGGAAACAAAAAGTTCAAATTCGATCTTGTCTCCCGAGAGGATCAGGTCGGAATCGTAACGGGGCTGGCGTGGACACCGGTAGGCGGGGAAACTTTATCCGTCGAAGTCAATGTGCTGGACGGCGGAAGCGGAAAATTAAAGATCACGGGTCAAATCGGTGATGTGATGAGAGAGTCTGCGGAAGCGGCGCTCAGCTTTATCCGCACCGTGACCAAGGAATACGAAATCGATGAGGAAGTATTCAAGACAAAGGATATTCATATTCACATTCCGGAAGGAGCCATTCCGAAGGACGGTCCGTCTGCGGGGGTGACCATGGCGACCGCATTGATTTCCGCCTTGTCCGATACGAAGGTGAATCGCTATGTCGCCATGACCGGCGAAATCACACTGAGAGGCAGGGTGCTGGCAATCGGCGGATTGAAAGAAAAATCCCTTGCGGCGATGCGAGCGGGAATCAAGACCGTGGTGTATCCTGCGGAAAATCAGCCGGATTATCATGAACTTCCTGATGTTGTAAAGGAGACCATCGAGTTCGTTCCGGTCAAAAATATGAAGCAGGTGTTGAAAATAGCGCTGGTTCAGGAGTAAAGGACGAAAAATGAAGATAAAAGACGCGCGTTTTGTGGGATCCGCAGCAAGTAAAAATCAGTACCTTCCTGCAGACTTGCCCGAGATTGCAATTGTCGGCAGGTCCAATGTAGGAAAATCATCGCTGATTAATATGTTGCTCGGAAGAAAAAATCTGGTTCGGACTTCTGCGACCCCGGGTAAGACACAATTGGTCAATTTCTTTGAAATCGACGGAAAGTTTCGTTTCGTCGACTTGCCCGGCTACGGTTTTGCAAGTGTCTCGAAATCAGTCAAACAAAGCTGGGGAAAGTTGGTCGGAGACTATCTCGGCAGCAGAGAAAACCTGCTGGAAGTCATTATGTTGGTGGATATCAGACATAATCCCACACAGGACGATCTGCACATGATGGAATGGATTCGCGGTACGGGTTATACCGGAATTTTGGTCGCAACCAAGGCGGACAAACTCAGCAAGATGAATCAGACGAAGCAGGCTGCCGTTATTTTGGAAAAACTGCGCGCGCAAGGGGAGCGGATTACCATAACATCCGCAGACAGTCGACAGGGAAAGTATGAACTGTGGGACAGATTGAATACATTGTTTGCACAAAAAGGATTTGAGATATATTTTGAAAGGCAGGTAAGAGATGAGTAAGGTCAGATTGACAATCAGGGATATGGGAAACATCGATGTGGAATTGCTGAGCGAATATGCTCCGAAGACAGTGGAGAATTTCTTGAAGCTGGTCAATGAAAAGTTTTATGACGGTTTGATCTT
>JAUMXJ010000236.1 GCA_030529205.1 Bacillota bacterium
ATAGGTTGTTTTGACCGCCAGAACGGAAACCAGGATTATTGCGATAATCAAACTGAGTTTAAAACCGAGCCCGCGTTTGATGGTGTTGGATTGTTGTTGGTTTGTCATAAATTCCCCCTACTGTATGGATTGCATCATCTATGTCGTCCTTGGTGATATTGCATCATAAGTATTTAAATAGAAAGAACGGCCAGATAAATATAGCACATTTGCAGAGAAAAGAATTATATTTTAAGTGAATAATTAAGAATATTTTTGAATTGGTGTGAATTTATTATAAAAATTAACTTGTATTCATAAATTTCTAGGACTTAGGTTGTGTAATTTTGCGGTTTTCCTTGTAAATCGTATTTACAAGTGTCCTAATAACTTAATATAATAAGCATGTTTGTATCCGTTATAATTATAAATATTGATTGTTGAAATACAGGCAGAAGTATTTATAATACAGCACAAAAATGGTAAAATGACGAGTACCGTCAGAAGAATAAATTATATAATGAAAATACATTGGGAGGCACAATGAAGACCGTTGTAAAGGAGAATATTTACTGGATCGGTGTAAACGACAGAGATACAGCCAGATTTGAGAATACTTGGCCGCTGGAGAAAGGCGTGGCATACAATTCTTACCTGGTGGTGGATGAAAAAATCGCCATTATCGACACCGTTAAATTTTCGAAGACAGGCGAATTTTTGGAAAAAATCAAGAATGTAATCGGAGACAGACCTGCGGACTATCTGATTGTCAATCATATGGAACCGGATCATTCCAGCTCCATTACGGATGTTTTGAATGAATATCCGAATATCAAAGTCGTGGGCAACAAAAAGACTTTGCCGTTTATCAAGGGATTCTACGGCGTCGAACCGGATTTCATCGAGGTGAAGGAAGGGGATGAACTCAAGATCGGATCCAGAAATTTCAAGTTCTTTTTAACGCCGATGCTTCACTGGCCGGAAAGTATGATGACCTATGAAACGACTCTCGGCGTCCTGTTCTCAATGGACGGATTCGGCGCATTCGGTGCGAACGACGGCGGCGTATTCGATGATGAAGGCGGATTCGACGAGAGTGAAATGAGAAGGTACTACTCCAATATTGTGGCGAAGTACAGCCCGATGGTGCAGACCGCGCTGAAGAAGCTGTCCGGGGTTCCGATCAATATGATTGCGCCTGCACACGGTAAAGTATGGAGATCCAATCCCGGCAAGGTAATCGGACTGTACGACAAATGGTCGAAGTACGAAGCGGATCCGGCAGTGGTCATTGTGTACGGCTCCATGTACGGAAACACGGCGAAAATGGCGGAGTATCTCGCCAGAGCGATTGCGGTACAAGGTATCAAAGACATCAAAGTGTTTGATTCCGCGGATATCCATGTGTCGCATGTTCTCAATGAAATGTGGAGATGCAGGAGCATTGTCATCGGTTCCTGTGCTTACAACACCAAGGTGTACGGACCGGTCGACTATATTTTGAGAAAGCTCTCCAATACTTCTCTGAAAAACAGATATCTGTCCATTTTCGGGAACAAATGCTGGTCGGGCGGCGGTGTATCCGGAATCGAAGCATTTGCTCAGGAAATCGGATGGGAGCGCATCGGGGAGTCGATTGAAGCAACTTATTCCCCTAATGAAACGGAGTATGCGGCGCTCGACAAACTTGCAAAAGAAATTGCGGACAGGCTGAAAGCCGATTATCCGGAGCTGGCATAGGATGTGTCGCACCGAATCGGGT
>JAUMXJ010000004.1:0-7173 GCA_030529205.1 Bacillota bacterium
AGTATGCCCTTACATTTTATGCAATTCATAGTATCCCCCTACATCATGGTCACAACGGCGCTGATAACCGCGCCGACCGCCGTCAATATCCCGAACATGGCGGCACATCTTCCCAAAGAGATGGGAACCGAACCGACCACCTTGCCGGTTTGCCCGTTCATCACAAACTCGTATACCTTGCCTTTATAGCGTGTCGCCATAATCCATACCGGCATCATGGCATACTTCACGGAACCCTTTTCCCTGTTGGTGATATTGCTCTGCGTGACATAGTAAGAGGTAAAACCCACCAGTGTCTTTCCCAATTCGGAAGTGCATGTCGTCGCAACCCTGGAATTTACCCTGTCTATATTCTGCTCGCTGGAAACCGTATATTTATCCGCCAGGAATCCCGCCATGTACATGCCGTCGAATGACTTCATGTCTTGAAAATGGAACGGCTCGATACTGTCCATATATTCGTCTTTCATGGTTTCGGATCCGTCGGCAGGAATGTTCTCAAAATCAAAATCGCCGCCGCGATAGCATATATAATGTCTTGTCTCCGTGATCTTGTAATCGCCGGAGCGATAGGATGTTACTTGTGTCGCATTGAATGTTAAATCCGCATGGACATTGGTGTTGAAGAGCCAGAACGGGACATATACGCCCGAGCTTTCCTCAATTCGATGATCTCTTCGGAATACGGAAGGCACGAGAAATTTTCCACGCAAAAACCTCTTCAGCCTGTCCTTCATTTCATTCTTTTGAATGGCAAACGGGATTATGACATCCGGCTTCAGGATTCCGGTCAATTGCTGCGGGAACAGGGCCGGGTTGTCGCAATACGGGCACTTGGTCGCCGCCACGCTTTCGTCGGCTATAATGCTTCCGCCGCAGGATTCACATCGATAGCTCTTCTGACCCTCAAGCGAGAACATCTCGTGATTTTGGGTATCCCAACCGATATCGTTGTTGACCTGTTTTTCACCTTTTTCGCCCTCTTCATACCGATTCATCAGTTCCGTGAACCGCTTCATTTCATCCTGTGTAAAAATACTGTCGCACGAAACACATTTTATCGCCTGATCCGCAACGGAAAAATTGAGTGCGGACCCGCAATTCGGACACTTATGACTCACTACATTGCTCATATACACCTCCCCGAAACATCGCTCCATTTAAAATCAAAGAAAATCGCACAGAAGTTTTTCCTTTTCCTCGCCCAGCTTGTACATTTTTTGATACTCGTCTTCGGGCATCATGCCGCCGCCGGTAAGCCAAGAAATGTGAACGGATTGATCCATGTCCGCAATGATTTTCCTGTCACGCAGATAGCCGATTCCTTCTCCCGTATAGTAAATCATTCCCATTCCCTGCAATGCCGCAGCGGCGGAAGGTTCGATTCTGATTCCTTCACATTCCCCTACCAACTTGAGCAAACCGAGCATTTTGTCATCTTCCACCGTGTAAATGCCGCTGATGCACACATCCAAAATTTCAGCCGTGCGCCCCGCCATTCTGGCACACGCCAATCCGTCCGCCACGGTCATACCGCTTCTCCCGAAGTCATATACGCTGACCGCATCGTACTTGCCGCTGGACATCCCGACCAGCACCGACGGCACCTGCACCGGCTCCGCGAGAAAAATGTGCACCCTGTTTCCCAAGAGCGCTTTCAATCCTGCGGCAATCCCGGAGGGAGCATTGCCCACACCGCAGGGCAGGTACACAAAAATCGGCGCTTTTCCGCTTTTAACGACGGGATTCTCGGCAATCTCATACGCCGCGACGGCATAGCCCTTGTACAGGAGTTCGGAGCGCTCATCATCCACAAAGTAGAACCCTTCCCGCTCGGAATCCCTTCTGCAAAGATCCACCGCCTCGGTGTAATCCCCGTCGACGAGAATTACATCCGCCCCGTTTTCTTTCAGGAGATGCTTCTTCCATTCCACCGCTTCTTTGGACATATAGACCTTGACATAAAACCCCATTCTTCGCGCGATGAGCCCCACGCTGAGCCCCAAGTTTCCGGTCGACGCTACGGAAATCGTCTTTCCTTGAAACGCCTGTTTTTCAGACAGATTCCCCGAGGACAGTCCTTCCGCATACTTCAATATTTCATACAGGGCTCCGCGAATTTTTACACTCCCGGATATCGGCAGCGTTTGATCCATTTTGGCAAACCATCTGCCGGGCAAAGATCCGGCGAACACACGGGAGCTGGCTATTTGAAATGTTTCCATTTCCACCAAATCGGAAGTCGGAAACACTCCGATTTGCTCCGCCAGACGCTTGTACTCCTCGGCGATTTCCGCAATGTTCGGCATCAACTTCTTTGCCTTTGTGTCATTGCATTTCTTGTTGATCCAAAGACCTTCACCCGACATGATTGTATTCTTCATTTACTTCTCCACGATTCTTTTTGTCCGTTTCCGCTCGTCACACGCAGTGTTAATTCACTGTGCGATCCAGCACATAGATGAACGGATCCGTAATCGCTCCGCATTCCTCTTCCACCATGATCTCGACATGCAGCTTTGCCCCATCGATGTAACGGATCGCATTGGCAGGAACCTTGATGGTAAATCCGGAAAAAGAACTCGGAATCGACGCTTCCACATTATACTTCGAACCGTCGGACATTTCCAGCACAATACCGTCGATCGATCTGATCGGCTTTGTGGTATAGAATGTCACTTCCAGGTCCGCGGTATGACTCATATACACCATCGCCGGCTTACATCCGTCCGAGCTCGGTTCCGTAGTCGCGGTCGCGGAGTATTCCGATCCCGTGACGGTTACAGTCGTGCTCTCGATTGTACTTTCCGCAGTTGTGTAATCAGAGGATGTTCCGGTATTGGACTCATGAAAATGGGATTCGATGATATCGACGGCATTTTGATCGATCTCGTAGGAAATCTCCGCTTCTTTTGTCGTTCCGACCGGAGGAGCATCATAGGTCTTCTCCTCCTTGTCCTCCAAATCGACTTCCACAAAAATCGGATCCATGTACTTCCTGGTATGAAGTGATACCCAGCCCCACACTTTGAGAGCGGCTTTTCCGTACTTCGGCTCCTTGAACACCACCTTGAAGCTGTTGCCGCCCCATCCCATATTGTAATCCTTCTTGTCCTGCAGCACTTCTCCGTTCAACGTGACTTCGTAACCGTAGTCCTGTCCCTGCTGAGGCGGTTGGTATTTTTCACTCAAAAAACACTCGAACTGCTTGTTTCCGGTTACGACCGTTTTTTGAAAATAAACCGGAGGAGAATCCATAAAGGTTGCGGATATTTTTCCGATTCCCAGCATCGGTCTGCCCATATTGTCGACCACGCCGGTCACGGTACAGATCAGTTCCTTCCCGTGGAGGTTCTGCTCTTTGAAGCGAAACCTCGCTTCCGTTCCGATCGGAGCGACCGACCACTTACTTTCCGGAATATCCCGATCTTCCACTCGGAACTTGAAATTACTTTTGTCCGCTTGTACCAATTTATTAAATTCAATGATGAATTCATCGTACATATAGGTTCTTGCTCTCACCATTTTCGGATATTCGTTAAAATCGACAACAACCGGTTTTTTCTGTGTCGTTTTCCCGTCGCTCGGCTGTTCTTTATTCAACTCGGCAAAATACGAAGAGTCCGATGAAAGTCCGAGTTTCTTGTAAAGCGTCCGGTTATCATTGTTCGGTTTTACAAACAGAGCATTCACCATGTAGGTAAAGACCTGACCTCTGACAATTTTGTCGTTCAGTCCGTCGACTTCATCCAAAATACCGCATTTTTTCCCCACTTCCAACGCGTCGTTCTTTGCCCAATCGGTTTTATAACCGAGTTCTCGAAGCAGGAGGGTGATGAATTCTTTTTTGGTGATATGTTTTCCTAAACCGAATTGCTTTTCTCCCACCCCCGAAGTGATGCCGTTTTCATACGCAAATTCGAGATAGCGGATCGCCCAGTGCCCTCTCGGGACATCGACAAAGATCCCTTTGCCTTGCGGATCCGCACTCTCCGCTATTTTCTCTTTCTTCAACAATCGCAAAATAATGACAACGGCTTCTTCGCGTGTCAACAAATCGTTTTCTTTCAAATTGGAAGGATCTCCGCTTCCGTAAATCAACTTCAGATCCTTCAAAATATTCCCCAAAGTCTTATAATTTGCAGGATTATCCGACTCCTTTGCCGCAAAGCTGGATACCGTAAAAAACAAGGAAATAACCAAGATGATCGCCAATACTCTCTTTTTCATACTTTCCTCCTTTCCGTTTTTATTGCCGCTTGTACATCCAATTGCCAAAAAAGGCGAGAAGTTGATTTCCCGCCGCATTGATGTCTTAATTATACTTTCTTTTCATTGAAGGAGTTGATTTTTCGATTGCTTCAAGATGCTCCAAACTCTTTCCGGTGCCTTTTGCCACACAGCTCACCGCATCTTCCGCGATAATGGTCTTGATTCCGGTTCTTTTTTCAACCAATTTGTTCAATCCGTGCAACAATGATCCGCCCCCGGTCATAATGATACCCGATGCCGCAATATCGGCGGCGAGCTCCGGAGGAGTTTGTTCCAACACACCGTGAATCGTGTCGCAAACGGCGACCACCACTTCCTGAAGCGCATCCACCATCTCCTCGCTCGAAACCTGCACACTCTTCGGAAGACCGCTGACAAGATCCCTTCCCTTACACTCCATACTGACGGGTTTTGTCCTCGCATAAGCGGTCCCGATATTAATTTTGAGTTCTTCCGCAGTTCTCTCTCCGATTTGCAGATTATAACGCTTACGCATGTACTTGATGATGGCTTCGTCAAATTTATCACCGGCAATTTTAATGGAATTGCTCACGACAATCCCTCCGAGAGAAATGACGGCAACATCCGTCGTTCCGCCTCCGATGTCGACAATCATCGAACCGTTCGGCTTGGAGATGTCGATATTCGCTCCGATTGCCGCGGCAATCGGCTCTTCAATCAGGTATGTCTTTCCGCCGCCCGCCGCCATTGAAGCATCCAGAACCGCTCTCTTTTCCACTTCCGTCACACCGCTCGGAACACAAATAATAATCTTAGGGCCGAAAAGTCTTCTGCGCCCGCAGGTCTTATTGATAAAATAGCGCAACATTCTCTCGGTCACGCTGAAATCCGATATCACGCCCTCTTTTAACGGGCGAATCGCCGCGATATGTCCCGGAGTTCTTCCGAGCATGCGTTGCGCTTCCTTGCCGATGGCAAGGACTTTGTCGGTATTGGTATCGATTGCGACAACAGAGGGTTCGGAGAGCACAATCCCCTTCCCTTTAATAAATACCAATACGGATGCCGTACCTAAATCTATTCCGATTTCTCTTCTGAAACTAAACATGATTTCCTCTCATATTGCCGAAGTAATTTTTCCTGCCGAAGCAATTTTTTGTCGGTTTGTTTGCCGATTGTCTGATGCCGTTACTTTCTCTTTGCGGATTTCGAATGCGTCCTATCCTTTTTCTTTTTCTCCGCGTCTCTTTTTTCGCTCTTTTCGGCGTCTTCCGTTCGGGTTATATCCGCCCCCAATTGTGCGAGATCTTCCTCGATTCTCGGATAACCCCGGTCGATGTGATGCACTCCGTTGATGACGGTTGTTCCTTCCGCGACCAGACCGGCGAGCACCAGTGCGGCGCCGCATCTGAGATCCGTCGCCTGGACTTCTCTTCCGGTCAGTTTGCTCACACCCTTGATGGTGGCTACATGACCTGCAGTGGTGATACTCGCTCCCATCTTATTCAGCTCGGGCACATGTAAAAACCGATTTTCAAAAACATTTTCCGTGATAATGCTCGTCCCGTCGTTCACAGCCAACAGTGCCATGAAAGGAGCCTGTACATCCGTCGGAATTCCGGGATACGGAAGAGTGGTGAGGACAGTTCCTTTCAGTCTTTCACTCGGCGTCTTCACAGTCACCGCGTCGTCCTCTTCGTCAATTTCCACGCCCATTTCACGCAACTTTGCCGTGACCGAACGCAAATGCGACGGCATGACATTTTTCAGTTCAATCTCTCCGCCTGTAATGACCGCACCCAGCATATAGGTAATCGCGATGATGCGATCCGGAATGGTCTGATGTCTGGTTCCGCCGAAATGCTTGACCCCTGTAATTCTAATGGTGTCCGTTCCCGCTCCCATGATTTTGCCGCCGAGTTCGTTGATAAAATTCGCCAAGTCGATGATTTCCGGCTCTTTTGCGGCGTTCTGAATCAATGTCACACCCTCCGCAACAGTTGCCGCCATCATAATATTCTCCGTTGCTCCGACGCTCGGAAAGTCCAGATAAATATCCGCACCCTTCAGCCCGCCGTCCGGCGCTTCCACCACGATAAATCCGTTGCTGGATTTGATCTGAGCAAGCGTCACGACATCTTCGGTAATCACCTGTCTGCCGTCGACGGAAAATCCGTAGTACACTTTTGCACCGAGTGCGGAAAGCCCTTTGATATGGAGATCAATCGGACGATTCCCGATTTTGCAACCGCCCGGCATTGTCAACTTGACCTTGCCGAGTTTGGCGAGCAACGGTCCGAGAACGACAACCGACGCCCTCATCTCCTGCATCAGTTCGTAAGGAGGTTCTCCGCTCAAATTGGCAGCCGGCGTAATCTTCATTATTGACTTTTTGACATCATGTTTGACGCCGAGACCGAGTGCCGCCAATAAATTCTTCATCGCCGTCACATCGAGCAGATGGGGCACATTTTCAATGATACATTCTTTCTCAGCCAAAATGGACGCAGCCATTAATTTCAAAGCCGAATTCTTTGCGCCCGGGATATTGACGGAACCCTTTAAAGGCCCTGATTTCTTCACAATAATTTTAGACATTGCACCTCCACTACCAACTTAAATGATAGCATAGATGAAACGCTACTTCAATCAAACAAAAAACGAATATAAAACTATTTCAGTATCGCATGAACAATCAATCTGTACTGATCCGACTCCGGCGGATCGCATGTAATCAGAGTCAAAATTTTCTTCGTCCTGCTACGGTTGAGCACTTCGACCTGATGCGGAAGGACGACCAAGGTTTCATAGACAACATACTCATAATCCGTCCCGTTGTAATTGACAAAAATGGAATCTCCCACAGTCAATTCATCCAGCCGATTGAAAAAATACCACTTCGCTCTTCCTCTGTGCGCCGCAACACCGCAGTTTCCGATT
>JAUMXJ010000004.1:7183-11003 GCA_030529205.1 Bacillota bacterium
CCGCACCGAAGTCCATCTGGTACTGATTGGAATATTTAAAAATCGGCATATCGACTTCAATTTTCGGAATCTGAATCGAGCCGATCACGGTCAAATCCGTCAACTCGTCCACGTTTGAAGCGGGAACGTCCGTTGCGGATGCGTTCGAGGGCTGTCCTTCGGAAATGCCGGTACTCGATGCGGCGCCCGATTCGGTGCCCGATTGGCTGCTCGTTTCGGTGCTCGACACGACGGAGCCCGAGGTGTCGGATTCCCGGCTCGACGCTTCCGTCAGCTGTCTTAAAAAATCCGCGCTTTCCGAACGCACCTCCACGTCGATTACAGCCCTGTTTTGATACTCTTCCAGCAGTTTGCGCTGCCTGTACTGCTGATAAATATCCTGAGCAAACGGGTAAATGGCGACCGCCATTCCCGCAAGCACAATCAAGGTTGCAAGTATCCCGATGATCCTCTTTTTATTCACATCCGCTCCTTTTTATCGTCAAATCCTTTATCGCATTCCGGAATTTTCGCCGGAAAGCAATGAAAAATCAACTTTTTCATCCAAAATTTTAACCACTTGCGCCGCCACCGCGTCAGGGGAAAGAGAGGCGTCCACAATCCTGATTCTGCTGAAATTCGAAGGCATAGAGGCGATTTTTAGATATCCCTCCCGCACTTTCAAATGGAAGTCACGCTTTTCCAAATCGAGTTTGTTGACTTCCCGCTCAGGATTTCGTGCAATGCGCGCAAGCGCCTGATCCACATCCATATCCAATAAAATCGTCAAATCCGGGCGAAATCCCTCCAGCGCGAAATCATTGATTTTCTCAATCTCCGCCGCACCGATTCCCCGGGCAAATCCCTGATATGCGATAGAAGAATCCAGAAAGCGGTCCAAGACCATCACGCGATTGTCGTTCAGGACGGGAAGCATCTTTTCGACAAAATGCTGTCTCCTCGCAGCCGCAAACAGGAGCGCCTCCGTCCTCGCATCCATCTCCGTGAATTCATTCCGCAACAGAATGCTTCGAATTTCTTCGGAAATCGGGACTCCTCCCGGTTCCCTGCTCGCGACAATCTCCACTCCTCTATCGGCAAAATATTCTCTAATCGCCGCCATCACCGTGCTCTTTCCCGTGCCGTCCGCACCTTCAATCGTAATCAGGTAACCCATACTCGCCTTCCAATCCGACAAAATTCTTATTCCATATTATACACTTCCCCGCACAAACAAATTCACTCATTGTTGTGAAAGTACTGAAATATTTTTTCCGCGACGGAGCGGTTGATTCCCTCACATTCCATTAACTTCTCCACACTTGCTCCCGCAATGGACTCCAAGTTTTTGAAATGCTTCAGCAGTGCGATTTTTCGCTTTTCTCCCACACCGTGAATCGCGTCCAGCTCCGAACGCAACATTTCCTTGCTGCGCAGCGATTTGTGGTACTCGATGGCGAAGCGGTGAACCTCCTCCTGAATCGAATACAAGAGCTTAAACGCCTGCTTTTTGCTCTTCAACCCGAGCAGTTCGCCCTGGTAAACCAAGTCCTCCGTCTTATGAAAATCATCTTTGACCATTCCGGCGACGGGAATATGAAGACCCAAGGCGTCCATCACATTCTGCACGGCATGGACATGCCCCTTTCCGCCGTCAATCAAAACCAGGTCGGGCATCGGCAGCCCCTCCACCTGTTTTCGATATCGACGAAAGACCACTTCCTGCATCGAACTGTAGTCGTCAACTCCTTCCACGGTCTTGATTCGATATCTGCGGTAGTCGCTTTTCTTCTTTTTCCCGTGCTCGAAAACCACCATGGAACCTACGGAGTGAACGCCGGAGGTATTCGAAATATCAAACGCCTCAATCCGATTCAAACGCAAATTCTCACCCACTCCCAGAAGCGCGCGCAATTCCTGCTGTGCTTTCTCCGCAAACTCCTGCTCTCTTTCAATCCTGTTCTGAAAACGCTGAACATACTCGCGTGCATTCTTTTCTACAAGCTCCACGAGCTTTCTTTTCTCCCCTCTGGTCGGGACGGATATGGACACCCTGGATCCCAAAAGCTCGGAAAACCAGCTTTCAAAGTGCTTCATTCCCTCTATTTCGACAGACAGATAAATCTCGGGAGGAATGTTTTCTTTGCCGGTATAGTATTGCTTGACGAAGACTTCAAGCAACTCCGCCTGTTCGATATTGTTCGCACCTTTGAAAGAAAAATCCTCCCGTCCGATCAACTTGCCGTCCCGGTACTGAAACAGCATCGCACATGCCTTGTCCCCCTCGACATACCCCGCGATATAGTCCTGGTTGGAACCGCCCTGCTGCTGGACTCTCTGCTTGATGGTCACCCCTTTCAAGGCACTCACCAAGTCGCGCAGCTCGGCAGCCTTTTCAAACTCGAGCCGTTCCGCAAACTCGAGCATCTGTGCTTCCACTTTCCGAACGAGCTTTCCCGATCCCTCCTTCAGCACCTTCTCCGCCAGAGCGACTCCCGAAGTATACTCCGCTTCGGTCACCAGCCCCGCACACGGGGCGCTGCATCTTCCGATAAAGTAGTTCAGGCAAGGTCTGGGACTCTTTCCGTCTATTTTTTTCGCACACTCCCGAAGCTTGTAGGTTGTCGTCAAGTACTCCACCAATTTCTGTACATGACCGGCAACGGTGTAGGGCCCGAAGACTTTGGCGTTCGGGTACGCCGCAACATTCCGCGACATAAAAAAACGCGGAAACGGTTCATCCGTTATCAGGATGTACGGATAGAACTTGTCGTCCTTCAACAAAATATTAAATCGAGGCTGAAATCTCTTAATCAGATTCGCCTCCAAGACAAGCGCCTCCGTTTCGTTATCGGCGATAATATAGTCAAAATCGCGGATGGACACCACCAGCGTCTGTGTCTTCAACTCGTGAGAATCAAATCCGCGAAAATAGGAACGCACTCTGTTTTTGAGGTTCTTCGCCTTGCCCACATAGATGATTTCCCCGTCCTTATCCTTCATCATGTAGACCCCGGGCAAATCCGGCAAAAGTGCAAGTTGCTCTTCGATGATTGCCGTATGCTTCAAAGACTTACCCCTTTTTCTTCGTCCTCACCTTTTTCTTGGAGGACGCCTTCTCTTCCATCCCGAGTATCTTTCTCAAGTACTCCCCCGTGTACGAAGACTCGACAGCCGCAACTTCTTCGGGAGTTCCCGCGGCGACGAGCGTCCCCCCGTTTTCTCCGCCGTCCGGACCCAAGTCGATGATATAGTCCGCACACTTGATGACATCCAGATTGTGCTCTATGACCACCACGCTGTTCCCGCTGTTTACAAGTCTTTGCAAGACTTCGATTAACTTTTCGACATCCGCGGTATGAAGACCGGTCGTCGGTTCATCCAGGAGGTAGAGGGTCTTGCCCGTGCCGGTCTTGCTGAGTTCCGATGCCAGCTTCATTCTCTGCGCTTCACCGCCCGAGAGTTGCGTCGACGGCTGACCCAATCTGATATATCCGAGTCCCACATCCTGTATGGTTTGCAGCTTCTTATTAATTTTCGGAATGCTGCTGAAAAAGTCAAGGGCTTCATCCACCGTCATTTTCAGCACATCGTCCACGTTTTTCCCCTTGTATCGACACTCCAGGGTTTCTTTGTTGTACCTCTTGCCCCCGCAGACATCACAGTCCACATAGACATCGGGAAGGAAGTGCATCTCAATCTTAATCTGACCGTCTCCCTTACAGTGCTCACATCGTCCGCCCGCCACATTGAAGCTGAATCTGCCTTTTTTAAAGCCCTGCTGCTTGGCATCCTTGGTCTCGGCAAAGAGGTCCCGAATGTGGTCGAACACACCCGTGTA
>JAUMXJ010000004.1:11013-17108 GCA_030529205.1 Bacillota bacterium
AAGTAGCCGGATTGGATCTCGGCGTCCTTCCGATCGGAGACTGATCGATTTCGATGATTTTGTCGATGTGCTCCAGCCCTTCGACACCTTTGCTTTTTCCGGCACGCATTTTCGATCCGTTGATTCTGATCATCGCCTCCTTGTAGAGGATTTCATTGATCAATGTGGATTTTCCGGAGCCTGAGACCCCGGTCACGGCTGTAAATACGCCGACCGGGATGGAAATATCGACGGATTTCAGATTGTTCTCGCTCGCACCGCGAATGGTGATACATCTGCCGTCTTCGGCAATCCGACGCTTCTGCGGCACTTCGATTCTTCTCGCGCCGGACAGAAACTGACCGGTGACGGATCGCGTTTCCGCACAAACCTCATCCAGCGTCCCGGCGACCACAAGCTCTCCTCCGAGTTCACCCGCGCCCGGTCCGAGATCGACGATGTAGTCCGCCTGCCGAATGGTATCCTCGTCGTGTTCGACGACAATCAGCGTATTTCCGATCTCTGTGAGTTCTCTGAGCGCATCGATCAGCTTTTGATTGTCCTTTTGATGAAGCCCGATGCTGGGCTCATCCAGGATATACATCACACCCACAAGCTTCGATCCGATCTGGGTTGCAAGACGGATGCGCTGTGCCTCCCCGCCGGAAAGTGTCCCGGAAGAGCGGGCGAGCGTGAGGTACTCGAGGCCGACATTCTTCAAAAAGGAAAGTCGCGCCAAAATCTCCCTGACTATCTGCTCGGTAATAAACTGCCTGGAATCGTCATAGTTCAAATTTTCAAAAAATGAAATCAATCTCAGAACGGACATGGTGGACACTTCGTAAATGTTCTTTCCTCCGACCGTCACAGCAAGCACTTCCGGTCTAAGTCTCGCACCGCGACAGGACGGGCACTCGTTCACGCTCATAAACCCTTCTATGTAGGTTCTCATCGCATCCGAATAGCTCTCCTTATACCTGCGTTCCAGATTGGGGATTAACCCCTCGAAGCTTCTGTCTACTTCCCGGTAGCCGCTGAAACGACTGTCAAAGCTGAACTTGATTTTGACATCTCCCGTGCCGTGCATAATCATCTGTTTCGCTTTTTCGGGCAAATCCCGATACGGTGTGTTTTGAGAGGCACCGCAATACTTCAAAATTCCGTTGATGATACTTCCGTAGTAAGTGTCGTCATTGTTTTTATTGAGAACGGTCAGTGCACACTCCGCGATGCTCTTGCTTTCGTCCGGCACGATCAACTTTTCATCGACATAGCTGTAGGCGCCCAATCCGTCGCAATCCGGGCAGGCACCATATGGGGCGTTGAATGAAAACATCCGCGGCTCCATCTCCGCGATTCCCTGACCGTGGTCCGTACACGCAAAACTCGTGTTGAACAGGGTCGTCTCACCCGAATCGAGCACATGCACCATGACAAGCGAGTCCGTCAGCCTGAGTGCGGCCTCGACGGAACCGGCGATTCTGCCGCGCTCCTCTTTGTTTAAGACCACGCGGTCCACGACGATTTCAATATTGTGTTTCTTGTTCTTGTCGAGTTCGGGAACATCCGATATCTCATACAGCTCTCCGTCCACGCGGCATCGGACGAATCCCTGTTTTCCGTAGTCCTGCAGTTGTTTGACATAGGTCCCCTTCCTGCCGCGAACCACAGGCGCCAGAATCTCCAGCTTCGACCCTTCGGCAAATTCCATAATCTGTTCTACGATCTGATCCACCGACATCGGGGAAATTTCCACGCCGCAGACCGGACAGTGGGGAATCCCCGTCCTGGCAAAGAGCAATCTCAGATAGTCGTACACCTCGGTAACCGTCCCGACCGTAGAGCGCGGATTCCGCGCAGTGGTCTTCTGATCGATGGAAATCGCCGGGGAAAGCCCCTCAATGGACTCCACATCCGGCTTTTCCATCTGCCCCAAAAATTGACGCGCATACGATGTGAGACTCTCCACATAACGCCTCTGCCCCTCCGCATAGATGGTGTCAAAGGCGAGGGATGATTTTCCCGAACCGCTTAACCCTGTAAATACGACGAATTTATTGCGCGGAATGACGAGGTCGATTCCTTTCAAATTGTGTTCTCTTGCCCCTTTTATCTTCAAAAAATCCTTCATTTGATTTCATTCACCACTTATTCTTTCAATCTGTTTGATTTTGATTCCGTTTAATTTTGATTCTTTCCGTATTTTCTCTTTTCTTCTCTACTTTTTCTTTCCGCCGCCTCTGAGTTCGATCAGAATATCCCTGAGTTCGGCTGCTCTTTCAAACTGCAAATTTTTCGACGCCTCGTACATTTCTGCCTCTATCTCTTCCATCATCTTGGCTTTTTCCTTCTTTCCGATCTTCTTCTTTCCGCCGTAGACGCTGAGACTTTCCGCAGCGACACTCGCCTCGATGACCTCGTGTATCGGCTTGACAATACCACGCGGAACGATTCCGTTCTCCTGATTGTATTTTTTCTGCACGGCGCGGCGTCGATCCGTCTCGCTGATCGCCTTGTGCATCGAAGGTGTGACGGTGTCGGCGTACATAATGACCGAGCCGTTGACATGTCGCGCGGCGCGGCCGATGGTCTGCACCAATGAGGTCTCGGATCTCAAAAACACTTCTTTGTCCGCGTCCAGAATCGCCACCAATGAGACTTCCGGGATATCCAGCCCCTCTCTGAGCAGGTTGATTCCCACGAGGACATCGAATGTCCCGAGGCGAAGATCGCGTACAATCTGCATGCGCTCGATGGTCTTGATATCACTGTGCATGTATCGCACTTTCAGACCCATGTTCTCAAAATAGGCGGTCAAATCCTCCGCCATTTTCTTTGTCAAGGTCGTGACCAGGGTGCGCTCTCCTTTTTCAATCCGCTTCACAATCTCACCGTACAGATTGTCGATCTGCCCCTTGGTCGGGCGCACCGAAATCTCGGGGTCGATCAGACCGGTAGGGCGAATCAGCTGTTCCGCCGGAACACTCTGCTTCTCGTATTCATACGGGCCCGGGGTCGCGGAGACGAAGAGACGCGTCTTCACAAGTTCCTCGAACTCTTCAAAATTGAGCGGTCTGTTGTCCAACGCGGAAGGGAGGCGGAATCCGTAGTCAACCAAGTTCATTTTTCGGGTTCTATCCCCGCCGTACATGGCACGCACTTGAGGAAGCGTAACGTGGGATTCGTCCACAACCAACAGAAAATCGTCCGGAAAATAGTCGAGAAGCGTATACGGCCTGCTTCCGGGAGGGCGCCCCGCCAGGATGCGCGAATAATTCTCCACCCCGGAACAGGTGCCGATTTCGCGGAGCATTTCAATGTCGTACTTCGTCCTGCCCGCAATACGCTGCGCTTCAATCAGCTTATTTTCGTTGACAAAGTACGCCGTGCGCTCGGCGAGCTCGCGCTCGATCTCTATAATCGCCTCTTCCAGCTTCTCCTTCGGCGTGACATAGTGAGATGCGGGATAAATGGTGACATGCTTGACAAAATTCAGCACCTCTCCCGTCAGAGTGTTGACTTCGGCAATGCGCTCGATTTCATCTCCGAAGAGTTCGATGCGGTACGCTTTGTCGTACTCGTATGCCGGTATAATCTCCAGCACATCGCCTCGTACGCGGAACGTATTGCGCTTGAAATCCAAGTCGTTGCGACTGTACTGCATATCGACCAGACGCTCAATAATATCCCCTCTGTTCTTGGTATTGCCGATGCGAAGCGAAAGCGTCATATTCTTGTAGTCGATCGGGTTTCCCAGACCGTAAATGCAGGAGACGGAAGCGACGATAATGACATCCCTTCGCTCAAAGAGCGCGGAAGTCGCGGAGTGTCTGAGTTTATCGATTTCGTCATTGATGGAGGAATCCTTTTCGATATAGGTATCCGTTTGTGCCACATAGGCTTCAGGCTGATAATAGTCATAGTACGATACGAAAAACTCGACGGCATTATGCGGAAAAAAGGACTTGAACTCCGACGCCAGCTGTGCCGCAAGAATCTTGTTGTGTGCAATGACCAGAGTCGGCCGTTGCAACTTTTCAATGACCTTCGCCACGGTAAAGGTCTTACCCGAACCGGTGGCACCGAGCAAAATATTGTTCTTCACGCCGTCGCGGATATCCTTCGCAAGCTTCTCTATCGCCTGCGGCTGATCCCCCATGGGCTGAAATTCTGAAACCACTTCAAACTGAGGCATTATTATCTATTATCTCCCGTACCCGATCATTTTTGCATGTTCCGTTCGGAGTACTCCGTTCGGCTCATTCCTTCACGGAAAAGCGACATGAAAACCCGAAGCCGAACCCCACAAAAAGAACATTTGTTCTTTTTGTATTCTATCATTTATTGATGAATAATTCAACAAACCGACGAACAAAAAAATATGGCTATAACAGCCATATTGTAAGCAACACGAGTGTTGAAATCACTATAAAAAATACAGTCAGAATCGGCACGATCATGTACTTCGGACTGCCCTTGGCTCTGTTCGTCCCGATCTTTGCCAACTCCTCCGACATACTTGCCATGTCGGAGGAAATCTTCCCTATTTTATCTTTGTAGTCTTTCATTAGCGCCTCATTTGTTTTTTGAGTATCTCCAATGCTTTTTGCAGCTGATTGTCCTGTGCATGAGTAGGATTCTTGGTATTCTTGAATTCTTCGGACAATTCTTCCACGAAATCCGGAGTGATTCCGATACCGTGAATGTTGGTTCCCGAAGGAGTAAAGTATTCGGAAGTGGTGAGCTTGATTCCGTCGGTTCGATCGAACGGCAGGAATGTCTGCACAATTCCCTTACCGAAGGACTTGGTTCCCACGAGCAATGCACGATTGTTGTCTTTGAGCGCGCCCGCCACGATTTCCGAAGCGGAAGCCGAACCGCCGTTGATCAGCACGACGATGTCTCCGGGATAATAGTCCGCATCGGATTTAAAGACCTCATTGGTAGAAGGAGCTCTGCCCTTCGTCGACAAAATGGTGCCGGATGGAAGCAGCATATCGCAAATTTTCAAGCACTGATCCAGACTTCCGCCCGGATTGTCTCTCAAGTCGAAGACGATTCCCTTTGCACCCTGTGAGACCAATTTGCTGAGATTATCCTTAAACTCCCGATATGCGTGGTTGTCGAACTGCGTCAATCTGAGATAGCCGATTCCGTCTTCGAGCATCTCGGATTTTACAACTTTGACGACAATCATGGCGCGGGTAATGGTGACATCGAAGGTTTCCTTGGTCGACGGGCGGTAAATGGTGATGGTGACATTCGTGCCCACTTCTCCGCGAATATGCTTGATCGCTTCATCCATCTGTTTGTCCGTATACTCCACTCCGTTCACCGCTTTGATGATATCCGCCGACTTGATTCCCGCATTGTAGGCAGGAGTGTCCTCAATCGGAGACACCACTTCGATCCCCATTTCCGGATTCGGAGCGACATAGACACCGATTCCCGGGAACTCACCCGAAATGGATTCCGTAAAAGATGTGTACTCTTTTTCGTTCATGTAGACGGAGTACGGATCGCCGAGAATGTTGAACACTCCCTTCTTCGCGCCTTCCACCAACAAATCCGGGCTGACCTCTTTGTAATAGTTATCCAATATATAGTCCTGCAACTCTTCAAGCGCTGCATACTTCTCTTCCAATGCTTTGAGCTTATCGTACTCCGACTGTCTGATGACGACATCGTTCGTCTTTCCGGAAGTTGTGGTCGTCTCTGCAGTCGTGGAGATTGACGCCGCATCCGATGGAGAGACGGACGGAGACACAGGAGCCGACTCCGACATCATCCGTGTGACAAACAATGTCGAAACCACAGTCAATACAATCAAAATAACGCTCAATATCACTACACTACTTTTTTTCATAAGCACCTCTTTCGCCCAGTCCTGCCGACGGGACACTACCGATAATTATACCTTTTGTAAAAACGCATTTCAAGAAAACCGCCGGACAATTTCGCTCCCCGTTCTTAGAATCGAATTAACCGATCCGCAATCACAAACAAAAATCCGAACCCCGTCTTCCACATGAAAACCGATTCGGATTCTACTTCTGGTGCGCGTGGAGGGACTTGAACCCCCATGCCTCGCGGCGCTAGATCCTAAGTCTAGTGCG
>JAUMXJ010000237.1 GCA_030529205.1 Bacillota bacterium
CGCCCATATCCACATATGCGGTATCATTGCAAACAATGGTCAAATCCTTCACACCGGACTCGATGAGCGCATCGATCACCTTGTGCGGACTGCCACAACCAAGGAACCCTCCAAACAGAAGTACAGACCCGTCTTTGATCTTAGCAACCGCTTCCTTAATTGAAATTAACTTGTTCAAATCTACCTCCATTCCCCATATTAAAAATACTACATTTCCATTTACAATATGCTAACTTACAGTATAGACGCTCCCGCCTATTTAATCAACCTTTGCCAGCTCGTCCCGTCCTTGCCGTCTTTCAGGACGACATCCATCGCGGTCAGTTCATCCCGGATTCGGTCCGCCTCCGCGTAATTCTTCTCCGCCTTTGCCGCCGCACGTGCAGAAATCAACGCTTCCACCTTTTCCACGAATGCGGGATCTTCTTCCCCTCCCACATAAGGTTCGGTCAGACTCAGCGACAGCACCCTGTCCATCGCCGCGATTGCCCCGGCTTTCTCGACATCGGAGCAATCCGCTTTCAGGAGATGATAGAGCTCCGTCATTGCATTCGCCGTATTGAGATCATCCGCAAGCGCATCATGGAATCTGTCCACATAAGGCTGTGCCGCTCCGAAATCCGCAACTTCCGTGTGCATCCCGTTTTCACGATCCATGCGAGCAGCTTCCGCAATCTTCGCACATCGCTCCCGCAGCTTTCGGTATGCCGCCGCCGCCTGATCCAATTTTTCAAAATTGAATGCAAGCTGTCTGCGATAATGCGAACCCAGCACATAGTACCTGTACGCGAGCGGGTCGTACCCCTTCTTAATCAGGAGATCCAGATTGACGAACTCCCCGGAGGACTTGGACATCTTTCCGCCCTCGTCGATGAGAAACTCCCCGTGCCACCAATAATTGACCCATTTTTCGCCGGTATAGCTCTCCGTCTGCGCGATCTCGTTCGTATGATGGATGGCGATATGGTCCACCCCGCCGCAGTGAATATCCAGATTCTTTCCGAGATTGTCGAGTGCGATGACCGAGCACTCGAGATGCCAACCCGGATACCCCGTTCCCCACGGCGAATCCCATTTCATCGCCTGGTTCTCAAATTTCGAGCGCGTAAACCAGAGGACAAAGTCCTGCACATTTCGCTTGTGCTCGTCGACACTCACCTCTTCGCGCGAAGCCGCCCTCTGGCTGTCGAGCTCCGCACGGCTCAACTCCGTATACTTCGGAAACTTGGTGATATCAAAATAGACATTGCCGTTGGCAAAATACGTATATCCCTTGTCCTCCAAGGATTTGACAAAGGCGATATAGCGATCGATACAATCCGTAGCGCGCACCTTGACATCCGGCGCCATAATATTCAACTTTTCACAATCGCGAAAAAACACATCCTCATAATAGTCGGCAATCTCGCGAATACTCTTGTTTTCACGCTTTGCGCCCTTGAGGAGTTTGTCCTCTCCGTCATCCGCATCCGACTCCAGATGCCCCACATCCGTGATATTCATCACTCTTTTGACATCATAACCGAAGGCGAGAAACGCCTTCACCAGAATATCCTCTCCGATGTAGGTGCGAAGATTCCCGATATGCGCATAATTGTACACAGTCGGACCGCAGGTATAAATCCCCACCTTTCCCTCCTCAATCGGTTGAAAAGGCTCAATCTCCCTGCTGAGCGTATTAAACAAATTGATT
>JAUMXJ010000238.1 GCA_030529205.1 Bacillota bacterium
CCCAGGATTTCTCCATAGCGCACATACGCTCTCGCCACGGCGTCATCCCATGAAAGATAGATATTGTCGCCCGCATTCCTGCCGAGTGCCGCCAGGCTGTCCTTTTTCATCGCCGCTTGATAGATTGCCTCCGCATACGACTCCAAATTATCGTCTATCAATATCGCCGACTGCTCATTCGGCACACTTTCCGCCGCACAGCTGTCGCGAATGACCACGGAGCCGAGATCACATGCGGATGCCTCCCGCACGACCAGGCCGTTGGTATCATACAGAGACGGAAACAAAAACAAATCCGCCAGACTGTAATGAATGCGGAGCTTTTCGCGATCCGTAATCAGTCCGGTAAACACACATTTTCCGAGAATGCCGAGCTGTTTCGCATACGAAATGATGTCTTCCTTATCGTATCCCTCCCCGACAAAAATCATCTTAAACGGCACGCCACGATCGTGAATGATTTTAAGCGCGTCCAGAGTAAATTTGATATTCTTATACCACATCATTCTGCCGACAAACAAAAAGCAGATGTCATCCCCCACTCCGTACAGCTCGCGAAGTGCGGCGATTTCATATTTGGAAGATCTGCGTCTAGCAAAATCCGTCCCATTTTCCATCACCTTGAACGGTCCGTGATAACCGATGTTCCTCAGGCTTTGTCCTGCACCCTTGGACACCGCCCAAACCTCGTCCGCCGCCGAGATATTGTTGAGAATCAGCTTGGTGGAAGCAAGTTTCAAACCGCTGAGACCCACTTTCTTTTGAATATCGATTTCAAACTTCGTATGGTAAGTCAGCACAATGGGAACCCTCATATGCTTGCGTGCAAAACGGGCGAGCACCATGGCGGAAAACGGGCAATGTGCATGCAGGATTCCGAGCTTCTCGGCTTTCAGCTTTCTGACGGATGAAATGGAAAACGGATTGCCGATGCGATATCCGATTTTTTCTCCTCCCGGAGAAGAGGGATACCGTATGACCTTGTAATCCTCTTTATCCTTGTAACCGGGAAAATTCGGCGCGGCAACGACCACACCGCCGTATTTCTCGTGCAGAATTTTCGCATAGTTTTTTACAGCCATAACAACTCCGTCCGTTTGCGGAATAAAGGAGTCATTCAACAGGCCGACCTTGATTTTTTGTAATTCTCCGGAAAAATTATTCACTCTGATCCTCTAACATCACAATTCGTCTGATATGTCTGGCATCATCGGAAAATTTTGTCTCCAACCATACTTTTACAATTTCCTTCGCCATCTCTTCTCCGATCATTCTCGCACCCATGCAAAGAACGTTGGAATCATTGTGTTCTCTTGTAAGACGTGCGGAGAGAGGTTCACTGCAGAGAGCCGCGCGAATGCCATGCACTTTATTCGCCGCGATGCTCATTCCGATTCCCGTTCCGCAAAGCAAAATCCCTTTGTCGCATTTTCCGCTGACGACCGCATCCGTCACCTGATGAGCAAACACGGGATAGTCCACACTGTCACTCGAGTATGTTCCCGCATCGAATACCTCATATCCCTCTTTTTCCAAGTATGCCCGTAACACTTCCTTCAGTGCGAATGCACCGTGATCCGCTCCAATCGCAATCATGACAACTCCTTTCTTCCGATCTTCGTCTTATTGATCTGATCTGCTGTTTGTTTATTTTGCTTGATGTCTGCCGCACAATCTTGACCCTA
>JAUMXJ010000239.1 GCA_030529205.1 Bacillota bacterium
CAACCGAGCAGTCCGTCGAAACAACCGCTTCGACCGAAGCAATCTTTTCCTCAAATGAGAATCCGACGATGGAAGATTTGAAAAGAGGCATCGACACGAAGAAAATCAAGCCGAATGAATTAGGTGAGGTCCTTATTATCCTCTACCATCACATCGGCGGCGAGGACAGTCTGTACTACCGCTCCGTTTCAAGCTTTCGCAAGGATTTGCAGAATTTGTACGACAGGGGATATCGACTGGTTTCCGTGGAAGATTACATTCACTCCACTTATGATATCCCGGCCGGAACAACGCCCGTGATCCTCACCTTTGACGACGGCTCCGCCTCTCATTTCAAAGTCATCAAGGATGAAAAGGGCAATCTGCTTCCGGATCCGCACTGTGCCGTGGGAATCATCGATGCGTTTTACAAGCAGCATCCGGATTTCGGAAGACATGCCGTGTTTTATATCAATGATGGTGCTTTCGGAGAACCGCAGTATTTGGAATGGAAGTTAAAGTATTTGCATGAAAACGGTTATGAAATCGGAAACCATACGCTTTCGCATACCGCCTTGGATACACTGAATGCGGAGGGGATACGGTTTGAACTCGGAAAGAATGCCAATCTATATTCGGAGGTCTATCCGGAGCTCAAGATGACGTCGGTCGCCTATCCGTACGGGAATCGACCGCGAAAGGAGCATCTTGCGATTGCTCTGAACGGAGAGTATGAAGGATTGCAATATGAATATAAAATCGGCATCATCGCCGGTTGGTGTCCGGTGAAGCCGCTCTATGCGAATGCAACGGATTTGGCCGGCATTTATCGTGTCCAGGGCGGAATCAATCAATACCAGCTGGATTGGTGGCTGAATCTGCTCGATAACGAACCGGAGAGAAGGTTTGTCAGCGACGGGGTCTCCGAAGTGATTTCGATACCGAAAGCACTCGAAACCGAGCTTGACGCCGGACGCGTTGCACCGGAACGGCTCTACTTGTATGAATAATCCGCACCGGGAATGTGGAAAACTTGATAAAAGTTCTGAATTGTAATAAAATTTAAGCTTAGTTGGAGGGACTATGGAAAATTTAAACGAAGTATTGCGAATACGTAGAGACAAACTCACAAAATTACAAGAAATGGGAAGAGATCCACATAAAATCGACTGCTACAATCGAACACATTTTGCGAAGGACATCACGGATCGATTTGATGAGCATGAGGGAAAAGTGGTTCAAATCGCCGGGCGTATTATGGCGAATCGACATATGGGTAAGACTTCGTTTATCGATATTCAGGATTCGACCGGAAGAATACAGAGCTATATCCGCAAGGATGCAATCGGTGAAGAAGAGTATGAAGTGTTCAAGACGTATGATATCGGCGATATCGTAGGGGTCAAGGGCGAGGTGTTCAGGACACAGAAAAATGAAATCTCCGTCAAAGCGGAAGAAGTCGTGCTTCTGACAAAGTCTCTGCAAATCCTTCCGGAGAAATTCCACGGCTTGAAGGACGTGGAGACAAGATATCGCCAGAGATATGTGGATATGATCGTCAATCCTGAAGTCAGAACCAATTTGCGCAAGAGATTCCGCATTATGTCCGAGATGAAGCAATACTTTGTGGAAGAGGGATTCCTGGAAGTGGAAACCCCTGTCCTGAGTGTTATCGCCGGCGGAGCGAATGCAAAGCC
>JAUMXJ010000005.1:0-11134 GCA_030529205.1 Bacillota bacterium
GCGGGAGATCGAGCTTTGAAAAACAGGCAAAGCTTTCGTCCTCAATCTCCACTTCCGCCACTTCATACTCGCTCTCGATCCCGACGGAAAGAGGGGAGGCAAAATTGAGTTTCACCGTGGGATTGAAGCCCTCGGTATACTTTACAACCACTCCGCTTCGTCGGAATGTGCGCTCGAAGAGCTTGGTCATCTCCAAATGACCGATGTAGGACGCGCTCCCGAGTTTCGAGTACTGAAACCGAACAATCATGAATTCTCCTCTTTTCGTCGCTCTTCTCCGGGATTTTTCAGCACGAATGCGCTGTCATCGCTGAAGCGATAAGTGGAATATCCGTTCGGAGAAAGACAGCCCACGCCGCAGTTCACACATCCGTAGCGGCAGTCGTTCGTAATCTCCGCCCGCACCGCCTTTTCGTACTCGCGCCAAAGAAATGACTTGCTGATTACGCAATCGATAAAATCCCAAGGCAAAAACTCGTCCCGGCTTCGTTCCCGCTCATTGAAAATTTTCGGTTCGATTCCGCACAGTGCAAATGCTTCCATCCACTTGTCGAATTTAAAATGCTCACTCCAGCCGTCAAAGATACAGCCGAGCTCGACCGCCTTGAGAATCACCTCCGAGAGTCTTCTGTCTCCGCGCGCAAAGACCCCCTCGAGCCAGCTTTCCAGCGGCGCATGATAGTTCAGCGTAATCTTCCTGCCCGGATTGGCTCCCTTCAGGACTCCGATCTTTCGATGGAACTCCTCGACGGAACACTGCGGAACCCACTGAAACGGAGTAAACGGCTTCGGAACGAAGCAAGAGGCGCTCGCCGTCACCTCACAGCTCTTCTTCATATCTTCCGGTTTGACCCGCTTAAAAATCCAAAGTGCCCGTTTTGCAACGTGAATAATCCCCTCGATGTCCTCATCCCGCTCCGTCGGGAGACCGATCATAAAGTACAGTTTGACCCTGAACCATCCGAGCGAAAAGATATCCTCGAATGTATTTTTGATGTCTTCATCCGTGACACCCTTGTTGATCACATCGCGCATGCGTTGCGTTCCGGCCTCCGGTGCAAACGTCAGTCCCGTCTTTCTTACTTTTTGGATATTCTTCAACACACTGACGGAAGTGGCATCCATGCGCAACGAAGGTAGACTGACGGCGACTCCGTCTTTTTCAAACTTCTCGAGAAGTCCGGAGACCAAGTCCTCCACTTCACTGTAATCCAAACTCGAAAGACTCATAATGGAGAGTTCGTCGTATCCGGTGTTTTCAATGAGCGTTCCCGCCTGGCACAGAAGAGAATCCTTGGTATTCTCCCGAATCGGACGGTAGATCATGCCCGCCTGACAGAATCTGCATCCCCTCGTACAACCCCGAAACACCTCGACCGAGACGCGATCATGAACAATTTCGGTGAACGGAACAATCTGCCTGGTGTAGCGATAAGATGAAGTTGCAATCCTTCTTCTCACTTTCCTGAGCGGCTTGCCGTCCGCCATGGTATAGGTGGAGATCACGTCCCCATTGTACTCCGGCACATAAAAAATCGGCACATAGACCCCTTCGATCTTGGACGCTTCTTTAAGAAATTCAAGTCTTCCTTCCTTGCTGCGCACATCGAAGCGTCTCGCCAGATTGAGCACGTCGGGCATCATGTCCTCGCCCTCTCCGATCATGAACAGGTCCACAATATCCGCAATCGGCTCCGGATTGACGGCGCAGGGACCGCCCGCGACAATCAGGGGATGACCGTCCCCCCGGTCTTTTGACCTTGCGGGAATTCCGGAGAGCATCAACATCTTGACCAGATTGCTGAACGACAGTTCGTACTGAAGGGTAAAACCCAGCACATCCACTTCGCCGACCGGCGTCTTCGTCTCATAGGTGAACAGAGGGATATTGTGCGTGTGCATGCGCTCCATCATGTCCACCCACGGCATAAAGGTTCTCTCCATTGCAATTTCGGGGATTTCATTGATCATCTGATAGAGGAGATGCAGCCCCACATAACTCATGCCGACCTCGTACACATCGGGAAAGGCAAAACAAAAGAGAAGCTCCGGATTTTCTTTTACAACGGTATTGACCTCCCCGCCGATATAGCGGGAAGGCTTTTCCACGGTAGATAAATCAATGGCTTCCAGAGATTCTCGAACAGATGTCCGTACTTGATTCAAACGATTTGTCAAACGCATATTCTATCCTGTATTGATACTTCCTTTCCTTTGCTCCGTCTTCGCTGTCCGTCGACCCCGAAGATCCGCGCTTAATACACTTTTTCAAACTCGACGCTTGTCTTTTTCTGCACTCGATAGATATTGCAACTGTGCACCAATCCGACAGCCAGCAAGGAAGAGACGAGTGAAGTCGGTCCGGCGCTGAAAAAAGGCAGAGTCAAACCGGTCACCGGCATTGCTCCCATCGTCATTCCGATGTTTTCGAGTATCTGAAATCCGAACAGGAAAAGCACGCCGACGACGATATTCGAAGCGAACATGTCCTTTACATTCACGGCGATATAAAGCAGTCTGAGAAGAAGAAGGACAAACAGCGAAATCAGGAGCATTCCGCCATAGTAGCCCCATTCTTCGACAAAGACCGCAAAAATAAAGTCGCTCTCCTTGACCGGCAAGTAGTTGAGTCTGTGAAATTCTCCGGCGAACAGTCCCTTCCCCGTATATCCTCCGGACCCGATGGAAATCTTGCTCATGAGGACATGGTAATTTCCCGGAAGCGTCAGGTCGTCCTGACTGACAAAGGCGAGGAGTCTGTCTTTCTGGTATTGTCCCAATTTGTTGTAAAAAATCGGTGCGGTAACCGCGAACAGGCTTCCGACGAGAAGCATGTGCCAGTACTTGATGCCGCCAGCGAAGAGAATGCCGATGGTGATAAAGACGAACACGAGCGCCGTCCCGAGATCCGGCTGCTTGAGAAGCAGGTAAATCAAGGGTAGCGATGTGCTGCCTGCGATGAGAGCATCGAGAAAACTGTTGATCCCGCCCTTTTTTTCAATAAACTTCGACAAAAACAGAATGTACCCGAGTTTGGATATTTCACTGGTTTGAAAATCAAAGACACCGAGATCAATCCAGCTCATGGCACCGCCCCGCACCACTCCGACACCCGGAATATAGAGAATCAGCAGGAGACCGAGGGAGGCGGCGTATATCACCCAGTGTAAATACCCCCAAAACTTATAATCAATAAAAAGCAGCACCATCATGAAGATGATGCCGATAAGAAACCCTATAAATTGGAATTTAACCTCCCGCGTGATGCCGTATAGATCGTATCCGGTCGCGCTGGCAATGGTCACCATGCCGATTGCGAAAATGACGATGACGAGCAGCATCAACAGGTAATCAAATCCTTTTAAAATCTGTCTGAACATGTCTATCTTCTTTTGTTCTTACCGCGATCTGCGGGCGTCTCGTTCCTTTTGATTCTCGCAATCGGGATGGTCGCATGAAGGACACTCTTGTTCGCCCCTTCGCGAGTAAATCTCGCCTCCACTTCCGACGGATCGTATTCGATATGCTTCGATACCGCTATGATAATATCGCGTTTGATGTTTTCCAAAAGCTCGGGATTTACCCCGGCACGATCGTAGTGGATCTGTAGATTGATTCTATTTTTAGCGGTTTCCGCACTCGTTTCTTTCTTTTTTCCGAAAAGATTTTTAAATATGCACATACATCCTCCTATTTTCTAAAGAACAGACTTTTGAACTTTTCCAAAAAACCGGTATTTTGTGCACTAAAATCTATAAATTCCACTTCTTCGCCTTCGATTCTTCTCGCAATATTGCGGAACGCTCTCCCGGACAGGGAACTGTCCTTCATCACTGCAGGTTCGCCTCTGTTGGTCGTCGTCACAATGTCTTCATCATCCGGAACCACACCGAGCAAATCGATTGCCAGGATTTCTTTGATATCGTCCACCGCAAGCATATCTCCCTTTTTGACCATGTTGTACCTGAGTCTGTTGACCAAAAGTTTTGAATCCTCTATTTCGGCGACTTCCAGCATGCCGATAATGCGATCCGCATCTCTCACGGAAGACACTTCGGGCGTCACGACGACAATCGCTCTATCCGCCGCAACCACCGCATTTTTAAAACCCTGCTCGATTCCGGCAGGACAGTCGATGATGACATAGTCGTTGAACTCTTTCAGTTTGTTGATAATATCGCTCATCTGCTCCGGATTGACCGCATTTTTATCCTTGGTTTGCGCGGCAGGCAGGAGTGTAAGATTTTCAAATCTCTTGTCCTTGATCAGAGCCTGTTTGAGTTTGCAGATACCGTTGACGACATCGACAATGTCATAGACAATTCTGTTTTCGAGTCCGAGCACGAGATCGAGATTTCTCAGACCGATGTCGGCATCCACCACACATACTCTTTTTCCCATCAATGCGAGTGCAGAACCGATATTTGCAGTGGTTGTAGTCTTTCCTACACCACCTTTCCCCGATGTTACTACGATTGCCGTCGCCATCTATACCTCCTCCAATACAATTTTCTCATCCAACAGTTTTGCAATCTCGGGCACGCCCTTGGCTTTATGACTCTTCCCTCTTGCAGGACCGGATACATATCGTGCGATGCGAATCTGAGTCGGCGCAAAATGCAATGCCACAATGAAAGCATTTTCGTCTCCCGCAGCACCTGCATGCAGAAGCCCCAATGCTTTTCCGAGACAGATTATATTGCCGTCCGCAATGACTTCGGCTCCCGCATTGATGTCTCCGAGAACAATCACATGACCGGCAAACCGAATGGATGTTCCGGATCTGAGGGTTCCGCTATGAACCATCGCATTTCCCGTCTCCACCGCCATCTTTTCTTTCAAAAAAGCATTTTCTTTCTCGAGCATCTCCAGCTTTGGCGCCATTTCCTCGTCCAAAATCTTTTGAAATTCGGCGAGAACCTCCTCTCGGACTTTTTTCTCGATAAAAGCCCGAGACTGCTTCTCGTCAAATTCTTCCAAACTGACGGATCTTTTTCCGGTGGCTCTATAAATCACCTCGTCCAACATGGCCTTTTCACTGTAACTCAAAGTTCTCCCCGTCGTCCCGATGAACTTGGAATTTGCATAAAAAGCACTGCCGGAGATCTGCTCTTCCAATCTTGCCAAAATGTCCTCAACAGGCGCATCCGGATCGAGTTTGATGACGGCGCCTTGTGCGGTTCCCTTGATTTCTATTACTCTATTCATACTCAAAAACAATTGTACCACAAAGAAGAAATAATCATTCACAATTATGCTGTTAATTGTTCTTATTTTTTTCGTTCTCTTCTTCCTCGTCCAAACCGTAGTATGCCACAATCGCATCTCTCGCGAGAACGGAGGCGTTATGCCCCTCCCCGCCTTGCGGAACGAGGACCGCAACCGCAATTTCGGGATTGTCGTACGGTGCATAGCATACAAACCAGGAGAAACTGTCGTAGGTGAGACGGAATCGATCGATGTCTTCATCCGTAATCTTTTTGCCGGAGAGGTTTTTGATCGCCTCACGCATGGCATCGCCTTTATTGAGCCTTTCAAGCGAGAGAATATCGGCAAATTTATGTCTGAGCTCGTGCAGCCTCTCCTCTTCTTCCGACTCGAAATGCTCTTCATGATGACCGTCGCCGCCGTGGTTTTCCTCCTCACCGTGACCCTCTTCGCTCTCCGGACCCTCTTCGGAATGCTGTTCCTCCCGGTTGCCTTTCCGACTTTCGATGATGGCTTCCAGCTCCGCAATCTCGGCTTCGATTCGGCTCATCTCTTCACTGCGATACTTGAGCACGCGCATGGTTTCTTCCTCCAGAGCTTCCGGAGTGATGTCGGGAGCGATCGCCTTCAGGTTCTTCAGGAGATATTCCACTTCATTGAGCGGCGGAACCAATCCTTCTTTTTCCGCGGAACCTGTCTTCCCCGCCACTTTGAACGGCAGCTTGTGAAAGACATTCGGAACGAAACCGACTCCGTTCGCCACCTTGAACATTCCTTCGCGCACATACTCCAAAAGCTGCTCATCATCAAAACTTTTGAGATCCCGATTTTTTACATAGGGTTTGCCGTCAATCGAGTCGATGTAGGTCAGTTCAATCGGATATCCCCCGTTCGCAATCATGGCGGTATAGCGCGCCATCTGAAGCGGGGTGTACGCGTGCTCCCCCTGCCCGATGGCGAGGTTCATGGTGTCTCCTTCGTACCACTGCATCATATTGAAATAGTCGAATTTGATAATGTCCGCAAACTTTTCCGTCACCGTATATTCGGGGTTGGAGCCGAGTGCGAACAGGCGCTCGATAATCTCCGCTCTGCTCGGATTCTCTTTCGCCCAACCGATAATGGTGTCCACAATACGCTCGCGCTTGGAAACGGTATCGACAAGAGCGGGATCGAAGTAATCCGCCAAGAGCTCGTCGAGCCGAATTCTGAGCATAGCAAGGGTATTCCTCACCTTTCTCTCCACATCCGGCACCCCCAGGATCAATTCCGGCACCTCCGCTCCCGTCTTGGATCCCAGCCCGAACAGCTTTGTCGTCTCGATGAGGATGTCATTGTTCATCTCAAAAGGCAGAGGTCTCTTATTGTAGTAATCGCGGGCATTGGCAACGCAAAAGAAATAGTAATTGCACGATTCCCGAATCGCCTCCGCCAGATTGATCAGACCGTGTTTGCCGTGCGACTGATTCCACAGCCAGCAACCGAATGTATGCTGACCGATTTCAATATACCCGTCCGCATAGATCTTTTGATGCGGGTTCAGTCCCTGTTTCAATGCGGCATACCCCGTAACCATCTTGTATGTGGAGCCGGGCTGTACCGCCATCATCGCCGTCATATCGAGCAAAGGTCGCGCCGCAATCGGATTGCGGCTGTTGCTCGGACTCAGAGTTTCCCAATCCTCCTTTGAAATGCCGTTCATAAAGACCATGGAATCATAAGAGGGATAGCTGTAAGAACCGAGAATTTTGCCGGTCTTGACATCCACGACCGCGACGGCGGCGGACTCAATATTCGGATACGGTTTGGTCTGGTAGCTCCCCCACTTGTCCTTCACCAATTCCCCGGCTCTGACGTGATCGATGTATTCTTTGATGATTTTTTTTAGTTTTGCCTGGTACTTGAGATTGACGGTGAGCTTGATGTCTTTCCCGTCCCCCTTGTTTTCCGTGTGTAGACCGTGTATGGAGGAGTCGACATCCCCGATGTACTTTCCCGTAACATCCGCCTCAATGTACTTGTAACCCGTCTTGCCGTGCAAAGTGTCGTCCATCATGTACTCGATTCCGGTTTTGCCGACAAAATCATTGCGGTTGTACTTCTTTTCCTCGATATAAAATGCAATTTCCTGCTCCGTCGCAATTTTACCGATGTAGCCGACAATATGGGATACGAGATCGCCCCCCGTATAGACGCGATTGGTCTTAAAATCGGAATAGAGCCCGGGAAATTCGTACCCCCGCTCGGAGATCAAGACAGCCGTCTCGAGGGAGACATGCGGGGCGATTTCAATCGGCTCGTATTTCAAATCCCCTTTTTCATTGATTGCATGACGAAAAACCAAAATCTTGTATGCGTCCTCCGGCGAATAGACATCCGAAATGCGATAGATCGGCAATTTTCGTATCGCCTCAAACGCCTGCTTGGGAGGGGTATCCGCATCCAATCCGTAGGAGGAGAGGAAATTTTCCTTTTCGATTTCCTCGGTAAATTTCATATTGACCGTGGAAATCGGCAGGTATTCCGAAATGGAGAGCAGGAGATTCATCGCCTCATAGTCGCTCAAATTCTTGTCGATGAGGTAGGTGCTCTTCTCGTACTCAAAGACATCCCGTGCACTCCAATCTTCCTCGTATCCGGAGCTTACAAGCCACTTTTTGATGTTTTCATCGAATCGATATTTGTATATCCCGTCCTCGATAAAAATTGGAAATTCCAGCTGTTTTTCTCCTCTTTGCGCAAAAAAATCATACATTTTAATGCACTGATCGGCAAAAGAATCACCCGGAATGAAGGACGAATTCAGCTTAATGGAATACCCGATCTCATTTTTTGCGAGGACATTGCCCTCGCTGTCCAAAATCTCGCCTCTGCGCGCGGGAATCTCGACTCTGCGAATCCGCTGTTCCAATGAGAGCGCACTGTATTTTTCGTGTTCTTCGACGGCAAGGCGATGCAAAGCGCTCACCAGAATCACCGTAACCAACACAATCAAAATAAAAATATGAAAAAATCGATTGGACAAAAATTTAATCATTTGTTCTCCTACCCTGTTTGAACCTCATCACCAAGTAGTACATTCCAATCCCGACCAGGAGATTGTAAAGTGTTTCCAACATCAGAATCTTCAAGATCACGGAAAAAGGCAAAGACATGCGAAACACCGCCATAATAAACATATACCCTGCATAATACATCGCGGTCGAAATGAAAAACAAAAGGTACGGAAGAGTAATGCTCTCTCGATACAATCTCTCCACAAGCTTGAGCATCACGAAGGCAATCAGCAGGTACAGGAGCAGATTGATTCCGAGCAGTCTGCTCGCATAAAAGTCAACCAGAATACCGTAGACAAAAGCGGCGGAAATGGTGTTTTTTCGGTCCGACAGCAGAGCAAACAGGACGACGAGCACAATCCCCGCATTAAAAATCACACCGAAAAACCGAAAATACTGAATCCAGGATGTCGCAAGCAGATAGGTCACAAATCCTGTTATGGCTCCCTTCATTTCACTTCCTCATACTTAATAATCAACACTTTTTTTATTTTCCTGAAGTCGGCAACCGGTTCCACAAGCGCTTTTTTATAGAGTTCGTTCGGATTGTCGAGAGATTTGACAATCCTTCCGATCATAATGCCCTTCGGATAAATGCCCACTCCCGATGTCATCAGGTAATCGCCGATTTCATACTTTGCCTCGGGATCGTAAAATTCGCAGATCAACTCAAAGCTCTTGGAGCCGCTGATTATGCCGTCAAAATCATGATCCGATTTGATCATCTCAAACGCCACGGAGTTTTTTTGGTCGATAATGGACATGACTTTCGACCAGTTCTCTCCCACTTCGTATACAATGCCGATCAAACCCTTGCCGTTAATTACGGTCGAGTTCTTCGTCACTCCCTGCTTGCTTCCGACATCCACCGTAAAAATATTAAACCAATTCCCGGGATCCTTTCCTATGACATTTGCACCGATTTTGCGCTTGTCATCGATGCCCCTTGTAATGTGCAGAGCACGTTCCAAACGCTCCAATTCCTCTTTGTCCTTGCGGGTCAGAGTGACGCTGATGAGTTCTTCTCTCAAAGCTTGGTTCTGCTTCGTCAAATTTTCATTTTGCTGCTTATAACTCAAGACGTTAAAAAAAGGCTCCACCTTCTCATCGACAAAGGAGCCGATGGCAGAAAAAGCCTTTCCGATGGTCATGGTGATACCGCCCAATTTATCTTCCACCCAAGTAATCCCGTTACGTCCCAAAAAAGACACCAACATCAATGACAACAGAATCAATACTGCCAATGCAATCAATGAATTTTTTAAAATTTTCGGCATTACTTACCTCTCACAGTCGAAAACACACCCCTTAATTCGTCAAAGCGCTCGACGACCTCCGCCGCTCCGCGCACTACACAATCCAGCGGATTTTCCGCAATTCTGACAGGAATTCCCGTCTCATTGCTGATCAGCTGACCGAGTCCGTGAATCAATGCTCCGCCTCCTGTCAGCATAATGCCCGAGACAAAGACATCGGAAGCAAGTTCGGGCGGTGCGGCCTCCAGGGTCGCCTTGACGCCGTCAATGATTTTTCTGATCGGATCCTCCAGGGCGATGTTCACATCGCTCGATTTCAAAATCACTTTATTCGGGATTCCGGTTACCAGGTTTCTTCCCGTTATTTCAATCATTTTCTCGTTTTTCGGGACAATGGCGTTTCCGATCTCCATCTTGATTCTTTCAGCCGTGTTGTCGCCTACGATGATATTGAATTTCTTTTTAATATAACCGAGAATGGCGGAGTCAAACTCATCTCCGCCGATGCGAATGGACCTCGCGGATACAATGCCGCCGAGGGAGATGATGGCGATTTCCGTCGTTCCTCCTCCGATATCGACCACCATGGATCCGAATGCATCCGTAACGGGCAGTCCCGCACCGATTGCCGCAGCCATCGGCTCTTCAATCAGGTAGACATCCTTGGCGCCCGCCTGAATGGTCGCATCGTAGACCGCACGTTTCTCGACCTCGGTAATCTGATACGGCACGCCGACCACCACTCTCGGTCCTGCGAACATCGTACTCGCCAATGCTTTTTTTATAAAGTATTGAATCATTTTCTGTGTCACTTCAAAATCGGCAATCACGCCTTCCCGGAGAGGGCGGATCGCTCTGATTTTGAGCGGGGTTCTGCCGATCATATTCTTCGCATCGTTCCCGACCGCAAGGACCTTATTGTTCTCGTCCAGGACAATGACGGACGCCTCATTCAACACAATTCCTTTATTCTTTACAAATACCACCGTATTCGATGTTCCCAAATCAATTCCGATGTATTGATTCACCAATCCTGAAAATAATCTTTTCATAAATCCTCTTACTCACAACCCGATGTTGCTCTTTAAACGCTTTACCGCATGCTCATTTCAAGGGCAGATGCCCGTGCTCACTAAAACTGTAGTAGCCGTCGCCTCCGATGACAATGTGATCGAGAAGCGAGATTCCCACCAATTCGCCCGCGCTGTATATCCTTCTCGTAATCAGAAAATCCTCGGTCGAAGGAGTGCAATTGCCGGAAGGATGATTGTGCAGCGCTATGATACTCGATGAACATGCGCGAATCGCCTGTTTGAACACTTCTCGCGGGTGAACCAGCGAGGCGTTGAGTATGCCTACACTGACGATCTCCCAGCTCAAGACGCGATTCCCGGAAGAGAGATTCACAATCGCGAACTTCTCAACTTCCTCTTCCGCCAACTCATACTGAAAAAATTCGACCAGCTCCGCCGGTTTGCATATCTGCTTTCCGACGACATCAAACGGCTTTCGCGCCCTTCTTCCCAATTCGAATGCCGATACGATCTGACAGGCTTTTGTCAATCCGATGCCCTCGTACTTGATAAGCTCTGCAACAGTGAGCCGCGCAACTCC
>JAUMXJ010000005.1:11144-16566 GCA_030529205.1 Bacillota bacterium
CCGGCGATATCCTCGTAATCTGAAATCAACTTCTGTGCAATCTCCAGAGCGGAAACGTTTTTCTTCCCAGATCGAATAATATTCGCCAAAAGCTCGGAATCCGAGAGTGTCTTGGCGCCGTGCGACAAAAGCCGCTCCATAGGCCTTTCCTTAACAGGTATATTTCGAATCATAAGCCTCCTAAGAGGTCAATTATACCATTTATGGAAATTATTGTCTATTTCGGTTCTTTCTCTCTTCCAATCCCTTGATTGTCTTATGGAGATAATTCCTTGCGTGTTCGATGTCGCCGACAGCCTGCTGCAAACTTCCGAGAGAGGACTGATATGCGTTGTCGAGCATCATTTTGGCGTCAGTTTGCGCTTTGTTGTTGATATCTCTCGCCACTTCCTTGGCACGTTCCGTAATCGTATGTTGCGATACCATCTCGTCCGCAATGCGATTCGCCCTCGCAATCATCTCATCCGCTTTGGCTCTCGCGTCATCCAGAATCGCTTTCGCCTCTTCTTCCGCACTTCGGATATGCTCCTGCGCGACCGATTCCGTCCTCAGCTTGATCGCGGTAATTTCCTGCATCATAAGTTGGCAACGCTGTACTTCTTCCGGAAGGTAGTGCTTGATTGTCTCAATCAAGTCGACAAATTCCGATTTTTTAATGACTACATTATTGGAAAACAAAAGTGTGTTTTTGCTGTCTATTCTGCGCTGAAATTCTTCCAAAGCACTCATAATTTTTAGCGTATTGTCAGCCATTTTTTCTCCTCCTGATCGCATCCGAAACGGTTTTCGTCACAAAAGAACCGATATCTCCGCCGAAATGTGCCACTTCCCTAACTATGCTCGAACTGAGGAAGATATACTCCGCTCTTGTCATGACGAACACAGAATCCAGTTCTGGATTGAGTACCTGATTTGCAGTTGCCATTTGGAATTCGCTTTCAAAATCCGACACAGCCCTCAGCCCTTTTACGATTACACTCGCTCCCACTTTCTTAGCAAAATTTGCCAGCAGATCGCTGCTGTGTAAGACCTCAAGCCTCGAAAGATCAAACCCGAGTTCCTCGGCGGATTGCATAATCAGATCGACTCTTTCATCCGCGCTGAACATCGGGGTCTTCCTGGTATTCTGCATGACAACCACAACCAGCTTGTCAAACAGGTCCAACGATCGTTTAATCACGTCCAAATGCCCCAATGTAACCGGATCGAAACTGCCGGGATAAACCGCAACCTTCATCTGTACCTCCAAAAAATTCTAACACAAAATCAACATTCATTTAATACCCAAATGCGTTTCCGCTGCGGAATATGCACGACGAACATCTGCATCCCCGAACGGGAAACGAAGTCTGAACGCGCCGCTCTGCCGATTTCCGAGGAATTCACCGGGACCTCTGATTTCCAAATCCTTCTCCGCAATCCGGAACCCGTTGTCGGAATCGAGTATAACCCTCATCCTCTCCGTCAAGGGCTTGTCGGAGAGCAAAAAGCAATGCGAACGCGCCTTTCCTCGCCCCACGCGACCGCGGAGCTGGTGAAGTTGCGAGAGCCCGAAACGCTCACAATTGACGATGACCATCACGGTGGCATTGGGATTGTCCACACCCACCTCTATCATGGTGGTGGCGACGAGGACATCAATCTCTTTTTGCTGAAATTCACGCATAACGCGCTCCGCCTGCTCGCTTTTCATCTCTCCGTGAATACACGCCGTTCGCGCACGAAGTCGCTTTTTTAACACCTTCTCAGCCGACTCGACACTGCCTCTCTCTCCATTGATCGCAGGGGTAACCACATAAATCTGTTCCCCGGCATCGATGCGACTCTGAATGAACCGCAACATGGTGACATATTCTTTTTTTCCGATAAACCGCGTTGTTACCGGAATTCTTCCGGACGGCTTTTCTTCAATCCGACTCACATCCATATGTGCGAAAAAAGTCATTGCCAATGTTCGCGGAATCGGGGTGGCGGTCAGGTAGAGATTGTGCGGAATCCTCGATTTTTCCAGAGCTTTTCTTCGATGATCGATACCGAATCTCTGCTGCTCGTCCGTAATCACAAGATCCAGACAAGGAAAAACCAAATCCTCGGACAAGACGGCATGGGTGCCGAACAAGACCTGAATATCACGCTCTTTCACCGCCCGATACGTCTTCGATTTTTGCGTACCGGAGAGCTTGGAAGTCAAAACTGCAACGCCTTCCTCTCCGTAAATGGAGGTATACCCTTTGTACAGCTGCTCCGCCAATACCGTCGTGGGGGCCATCACGAGTACCTGGCTTCCCGAGGAGGCAACCATCTTGGCGGCCGCAAAAGCCACAACAGATTTTCCGCTTCCCACGTCACCGTTGATCAGTCTGTTCATCACAAAGCCGCTCTCCAAATCCGCCTGAATATCTGAAATCGCCTTTTTCTGCGAATCCGTCAAGGGAAAGGGAATTTTTTTCAGGCATTGCAGGGAGAGTCTCGGAAACGGCGTCACCCGTTTCTTCTTTTTTTTGCTCAATATTTCGACAAAGAGGAGGAACAACTCCTCAAAAATCATTCTTTGTCCGGCTTTTTCAATTTCGCCGAAGGTTTTCGGCGCATGAAGCGCCATAATCGCGTCCTGCCGGGACATCAGCTCTTCGTCTTCGACAATCTTCGCCGGCAAATTTTCCGTTATCCCTTCCCGTTTTAACATCTCTACCGCGTATTCATGGATGCTCGCGGAAATATTTTGACTCAAACCCTCCGTGAGCCGATAAACGGGGATGATTCTCAAAAATGAGGAATCCACGGCGGGAGAAAACTCGGGATTTGCCATAGCCCCGTCCCGAACCGTACCGTAGAAGTAGTATTCCGCGCCGACCAAAAAACGCTTATCCAAAAACACCGCATTGAAATAGGTGATTTTTATTTTGGCCAATTCGGAGGCGACTTCCAGGAACAGCGCTTTTCGCGAGACATATTTCCCGGTCACCCGCGCTTTGAACAGCACCTCGCCCTCGGGAACGCGAAAAAACAGCTCACTCGGCTGTGTCCTGTCTTTGTAGCGAAAAGGAAAATCATAAAGGACGTCTCCGACTGTCCTCAGCTCCATCTTTTCGAGGAGCATCGCACGTTTTTCACCGACGCCCTTTATTCTTCTGATATTGAAACCCAAATAGTTATCCAAGACTATTCCACTGAAATAATGAAGTAGTACACAGGCTGATCGCCGGAATGGATGCTCACTTCGACATGTCCGTGTTTCTCGATAATCATACGCTCCAAATCCGTAGCCGCCTTTTCGTCCACATCATGTCCGGTGTAAATCGTAACCAGAGAACTGTCCGGACCGATGCATTTCTCAGTCGCCTCGTAAGCAACCTCCAGCATGCTCTTACCGGCCGAAGCGATTCCCTTGTCCAAAACCGCTATATAGTCGCCCTCTTTGATTTTGTGTCCGTCCATCTCCGTATCGCGTACGGAATGCGTGACACTGACGGTCTTAACGGTACCGATTACCTGCTTCATGGTTTTGAGGTTCGCCTTGATGCTTTGACCGTCATCATACGAGACCACCGCCGTTACGCACTGAGGCAAAGTCTTGGTCGGAACCACATGGACATGTTTTCCGCAAATCGCGCTCGCCTGCTCCGCCGCCATAATGATATTGCCGTTGTTCGGAAACAGGATAAACTGCTTCGCATTGAGTTTGTTGATTGCTTCCACAAAATCGCTGGTGCTCGGATTCATCGTCTGTCCGCCCTCAATGACATAGTCCACTCCGAGATCCTGAAGAATGGTCTTGATTCCGGAGCCGGATGCCACCGCGACAAAGGCACAGTCGATCTCAACATTTTCATCATGCCAATCCGGCGTTGCGGCAGCCAATTTTTCTACAGGAGAGACATCGGACACCACAGGAGCGGCGTAGCCGGAATCCTCGACGATATGGCTGTGCTGCTCCTTCATGTTTTCAATTTTAATGGTGACCAATTCACCATGACGAAGACCCATTTCGAGGGCTTCTCCCGGATTGTTCGTATGAACATGTACTTTTAAAAGGTCTTCATCTCTGACATATACGAGCGAATCCCCCATAGATTCGAGTTTTTCACGGAAGCTGCTCTCCGGTTCTCTGTCGATGCGGACAATAAACTCGGTGCAGTACAGGAAATTGATGTCCTCCGCATGGAAATGCATCTGCGCATTCGCCTTCGGTGCGGTTTCAACCGCCTTGGCAAACGAGATCTCCTTCCCTTCGAGCGCATCTTTCATGCCGGCGAAAAAATAAACCAATCCTTGCCCGCCGGAATCGACAACCCCCGCCTGCTTCAAAACGGGAAGCAAATTCGGCGTGTTTGCAAGCGATTCCTGTGCAATCTGCATGATTTTTTCAAACAATTCCTCAAACGAAGGCTTCTTTTTATGTGCGGATTTTACTCCCGCCGCGATGTCCTTAATCACGGTGAGCATCGTTCCTTCTACGGGCTTCAATACTGCAGAATAAGCGGATGTCTTCGAATCCATGAGCGCGGAGCAAAAATCTTTGACGCTCATATCCTGCTTCCCTTTCAGTCCCTGCGCGAGTCCTCTGAATATCTGAGAGAGAATAACGCCCGAGTTTCCTCTCGCGCCCATCAGGGAGCCTTTCGAAACCAATTGCGAAACCGCTTCCACATTGCCGGAATTCGTTGTGAGTTTTGACACCGCCGCAGTCATCGTCAGCGTCATATTGGTGCCGGTATCCCCGTCCGGAACAGGAAATACATTGAGACTGTTCACAATTTCCTTATTTGCTTTTAAATTTTCCGTACCGCCCAAAAGCATTTTTGCGAGCAGCTGACCGTCTATGATATGTGTTTGCAAATCTTCCTCCTAGTCACTAACCTTCACGCCTTCAATATTGAGATTCACTTTCTCAACCGGCATTCCGGTATTCTTTTCCACGACATATTTGACTGTATCTATAATATTCTTTGCGACTTCCGAAATTTTTGTTTCAAACTTGATTATAACATATACATCCAAGGAGATTTTGCCGTCCGCCTGCTTTACCTCAATTCCTCTGGCGCTTTGTTCGCCCTTCAGAATTCTCGCAATGTTTGACTTCGCCGATCTGTAACTCATGCCCACTACACCTGCACACTCCATGGTTGCATTTGCAGCTATCTGAGCGATTGCCAAATCACTGTAAATCACATTTCCCAAATCTTCATTTAATGTATTCGTCATTTTTTCCTCCATTGCTTATTTTACACCACTTTTCACGATTATTCAATCGAGCGGGATGTAAAAGGAACAAACAAAAAAACACCATATCTCAAGGAGAATGGCGATTACAATGCAACACGAAGAAAGAACAGCACTAGACTGCTCTTTCTACTTTACCTGATCTGAGGCAACGTGAGCAAACATTTATTCTCTGCGGTCTTCCATCAATCTTGGCTCT
>JAUMXJ010000006.1 GCA_030529205.1 Bacillota bacterium
ATCATAAAGAACATAAAGAAAGCAGAAGCGTGAAAGAAAACCGAAATTATAAGGGAAACAGGGACAAGGACTCGCGTGCACCTAAGATGAAGGCGGAAAAAAACAAGAACCGAATCGCAGAAGTCAGAGAAAGTATGTTTGCAATATCGATGAAAAAAGCGATGAGTCCGTTCAGATACTTAAAGTCGAGAACACCCAAAAACGCGGAATATTCAGCAGAATACTCGGTGTGTTTAAGAAAGGCGGTGAAAAGAAATGAAAAGACCGAGACCGAAATTTCCAAAGAGAGCGGTGATAACAGCCGGAATGCCGTATGGGAATAAGAGTCTTCATTTTGGCCATATCGGAGGGGTTTTTATCCATGCGGACACCCTTTATCGCTTTCTGCAAGATCGAATCGGAAAAGAAAATGTGATATTTGTATCCGGAACGGACTGTTACGGTTCTCCGATTGTAGCAAGTTATAAACAATACTTGGATCAAATCGAAAAAGATGGCGGGGAGAGGATCGGGATTGAAGAATACGTTCGCGGATTCCATGACAAACAGCGCGAATGCCTTGCCGCTTATCAAGTCGAACCGAGTCTTTTCGGGACATCCGCATTCGGAGAGAGCGGGGAGGTTCATGCGGAGGTTTCAAGCAAGCTGTTTCATCTGCTTTATCAAAACGGCACGCTCAGGAAAATGAGTTCAAAACAGTTCTTTGATCCGAAGGAGAAGGTGTACTTAAACGGAAGACAGGTTGTCGGGCAGTGTCCCGTGGCGGGATGCAGCTCTTCCAAAGCATATGCGGATGAATGTGATATGGGGCATCAATATCAGCCTTCGGAACTCATTAATCCCGTTTCTATCCTGTCTCATGAGAAGCCTGAATTGGTGGATGTTGCAAACTGGTATTTCATTCTCGACGAGTACAATGACAAATTGTCGGATATGATTGAAAAACTGAAAAAAGAAAAACGCATTCGGGATAATGTGTATTCCGCAATTCAGGAGTTTCTGAAAAAGCCGTGCATCTACGTCAAGAGAAAGGATCATGAGCGAATCGACGGCAAGGTGGAAATCAAGCGCTTTGTCGATGAAGGAAAAGGCGACAGTGTCATATACGAGTACGACAATTTGGATGAACGAGACCGTGCGAGAGCACAACTTGAGGCTCTGGATGTCAAGTTTCGAACCGGAAAGACCCTGGTTCCGTTCAGATTAACCGGCAATGTCGAATGGGGCGTTCCCGTTCCGGAAGTCGAGGGTATGAAAGATTTGACTTTCTGGGTATGGCCGGAGTCCCTTTGGGCACCGGTATCGTTTACCATGACGCATCTGAAGCACGCGCCCGAGAAGAACGGAGATTGGAAAGCGTGGTGGCTTTCCGATGAAGCGGAGCAATACCAGGTCATCGGAGAAGATAATGTCTATTTTTACGGGATTGCCGAAATGGGGCTCCTGATGGCGTACTTGGGGATTATGCCTTCGGATGACAAATATCCGGGAGGGTATGATTATCCGATGCTCGTTTCAAATTCTCATCTGCTCTACATGGATGCCAAGGCGAGTTCTTCGGGTGCTGTAAAGCCCCCGATGGCGATTGAACTTCTGGAAAAATACACGGTTGACCAATTGCGCATGCATTTCCTCAGCCTGGGACTCTCCAAAAAGTCCGCTTCGTTCAGCCCGAAGGCGTTTTCGGAACAGGAAGCCGGCGCACAGGAAGATCCGGTTCTGAAGGACGGCAATGCCCTGACCAATGTGTACAACAGGGTCCTCAGATCCTGTTTTTATACATCGCAAAAGTACTTTGATTCCGGGATTCCCGATTGCGAACCGAGTGCGGAAATCAAAGAGATGGTCGAAAAAGCCGCGTTGGAATATGAGCACAATATGGCGCGAAAAGAATTTCATATCGTCATTTTTACCGTGGACGATTTGATTCGAAAGGTCAGCAAACATTGGGCGAAATACTCGAAAGGGGCGGATTCGGCGGAGGCTTATGCGCAGGTTCTTGCGGACTGTTTCTATGCCTCCAAGGTTCTTGCGCTTCTCCTGCATCCGATTACTCCGTATTCGGCGGAAAATATCAGGAAGATGATGAATCTCGATGAGACCTTGTGGTCATGGGACCATGTATTTTCAAATATTCAGACACATATGGCGTCGGAGCGGGAGCATAAGCTTGTGGAAATTCCGCCTAAATATGATTTCTACAAAAAACACGATTCCCAGTTCGAGGCGAAGGCAAACGGACAGCAATAAATACTGTGCAACCGTGAGCGATTGTGTTAAAGTATAAAGCGTGTTGTTAAAACGAGACGGGAGAGTGGAAGAAATTTACATCCACATTGTCTTTTGGTATCGTTTGTGATAAAATTAGATTCGGAGGTTTTATGATTTCAGCAAGTGATTTCAGAAAAGGTATTACGTTTGAGATCGACGGAGAACCATATGTCATTGTGGATTTCCAACATGTTAAGCCGGGCAAGGGTGCGGCATTTGTGAGGACTACCTATAAAAGTCTGCTGACCGGTGTTATTAGAGAACAGACATTCAACCCATCGGAGAAGTTCGAAAAAGCGCATATCGAGACAAAAGAGATGCAATACCTGTATAACGAGGGCGATTTGTACTATTTCATGGATAACGAGACATACGATCAGATACCTTTACAGAAAGAGCAAGTTGAGGACGCGGTCATGTATCTCAGAGAGAATGACAATGCGACTTTGAAATTCTATAAAGGGAATGTGTTCATGGTCGAAGCGCCAAACTTTGTCGTCTTGGAAGTGGTCGAGTCCGAGCCGAGTGTGAAGGGCAATACCGCGACAAATGCGACAAAGAGGGTCAAGGTGGAGACCGGTGCTGAAATTCAGGTTCCGATGTTTGTAAACGAAGGAGATAAAATCAAGATTGACACCAGGACGGGAGAATACCTGTCGAGAGCGAACGACTAGCAGTTTGTTCTGAAACCTCCGTCCATAGAGGGCGTGACGGTTTTACATAATATAAAAAATTAGGAGGCAACATGTTAAACGAAAAAATAGCTTATATCAAAGGTCTTGCGGAAGGTTTGAAACTTCAATCGGATTCTAAAGAAGGCAAGATTATTTTTAGCATTATTGAAGCATTGGATTCCATCAAGGAGGAAATCGGTTTTATCTACGACGAAATCGATGAACTCAACGATTCTGTGGACGAAATCGACGAGTATGTGAACTCAATTGATGACGACCTCTCAGATTTGGAAGACTTTATCGAAGATGAGTTCGGATTTGACGAAGACGATGATTTCTGCTGCGACGACGACTGTGACTGCGACATTGATTTTGACGATGAATGCTGGCATGAACACGATTCTGAAGAAGAGTGCGGATGCTGCTGCACTTCAGAAGAAAAGGAAAAGACTGAAGAATAAAATGGCGGAAATTAATAATTTCAGCTCGGGAGCTGTACACATCTCGGAAGATGTTATCGGTGTCATCGGCTCCATAGCTGCCAGTGAAATCAAGGGTGTCAGAGAACTGCAGGGCTCTTTTTCCGATGAAATGTTCGAGTTTATCGGCAAAAAGAATACGGGAAAAGGGGTCGAAGTCGTGATTGACGAGGAGGGTGTCAAAGTTGAAATTGACATTGTCGTGGATTATGGCGTAGAAATCCCTGCGGTTGCTCGGGATGTCCAAAAAGCAGTCAAAGCGGCAATTGAGAGTATGACGGCGATGAATGTGAAGTTTGTCAATGTGCATGTCGTAGCCATTAATTTTAAGACGAAATAACAATATGAAAAAAAGAAAATTTTCAAGAGATGTAGCTGTGCAAATTATGTATCAACTCGCAGTGAGAGGTATCCATGATTATGCAAAGCTACTTTCTCATTATACGGAACTATGTGAAAGCGGGGAGTATGAAGAAATCCAACAGGATTTTATGGATGCATTCGAAAAGGATCCCGGCATTGAAGTAATATCAACCATCGAGAATGCACATGTAAAGATGACGAAGTTGGATCAAGAGTATTTGACGGATCTGTTTGCGTGTTACGAAGGCCATGCGGAGGAGGTGGATCAAGCGATTCAGAATAATCTGCAGGGCTGGCGTATGGGGCGAATCGCGGTCATCGACTTGGCAATCCTTCGCGTCGCTTTGACGGAGATTCTTTACATGGAGGATATTCCGTTTAAGAGCAGTGTCAATGAAGCGGTTGAAATTGCAAAAAGATACGGAGATGAAAAGTCATCGAAATTCGTCAACGGTCTTCTTGCAAAGTATGATAAATAGTGGAGTTTTGTCTGGTTAAAGTATTCAGTGTTGCGGAGTTAAACAGCCTTATAAAGTTTCAGCTGGAATCCAATATTGTCTTGAAGTCCTTCGTTGTGAGCGGTGAAGTGAGCAGCGTCACGCATCAAAGAGCGTCGAATGCCACCGGAAAAAGAACTTGGTTTACTTTGATCGGAGCGGGTTCGGAAATTTCATGCGTCTCTTGGGAAGGATGCGAGATCAAGCAGGGAGACGCTGTTGAAATCAAGGGAAAAATTGAAGTTTGGAACAACAAGGGTCAGTACAAGTTAAATGCGATTCAGGTAAAACAAATCGGGGAAGGTGCTGCAAAAGAAGCACTTGCAAGATTGACCGCCGAGCTTGAAAAAAAAGGTTATTTCGATCCGCGCAACAAAAAAATGTTGCCGCCCTGTATAAAAAAAGTGGCACTTGTGACATCTCAGGACGGCGCAGCCGTCGGGGATGTTTTGGAAACGCTTTTGACCCGAGGCTCAATAGCCGCGGTGAGAATTTATGACGTCAGGGTACAGGGGACGGGTGCGCCTGCAGAAATTGCTTCCGCTATAGATGAGATCAACTTCAGCGCTGATGAAGTCGATGTCATCCTTTTGACACGCGGTGGCGGCGGGACAGCCGACCTTGCGGTTTTTAACGATCCCTTGTGCTTTGAAGCGGTACATAATTCGAGGATTCCTGTGATTTGTGCCATCGGGCACGAGCGCGATGAGTCGCTTTCCGAAAGATGTGCGGATGTGCAGTGTATTACTCCTACAAAGGCGGCTACAATTATAGCGGACCATTCTTCGCGCACTATGTACTATTTGCAGGCGGTAAATCAATTTATCAAAATTTCGGATTTGGTCCATAGTCAAGTCTTGAATCTCGAAAAAAGATTGTCTTCCGTGACCATTATGAGCCCCTATGACCGTTTGAGGGATCGCGAACTGCGCTTATCGGAGCTTCGCAGCGGTATGATGAAAAATGTGGAAAACGGGATAAAACACAAGATGAACGCTTTGGAGAACACGAGTTTGAGAATCGAAGCTTCTTCTCCTTTTTCCATACTGGATAAGGGTTACGGTCTTGTTTACAAGAACGAAAAGGTTGCGGAGTTGACTTCCACCGAAAGAGGAGATCGAATCTCCATCCTGATGAAAGACGGAACCATTTTGGCAAAAGTAGAGGAGGTAAGACATGAAGACATACGAACAAAAATTTGATGAGTTGAAGCGGATGAACGAAAAACTGTCATCGCCGGATCTGCCGCTTGCGGAAATGGTTGAAATATATGAAAAAGCGCAAATCCTTATGAATGAGCTGAGGGATGAACTCGAGAAATCCAAACTTGTTGTCGAAAACATTACAAAGAGCATGAAAGAGGAAAAATAATGAATGATTGGTTTACATCGGATCGTTATGAAGAATATCAGAAGCATTTGATTCAATCTGTCGTGACGGACAGCAAGTTGCGGGAGATGATGGAATACTCTCTGTTTGCGGGAGGAAAGAGATTTCGGCCGTCTTTGTTGCTGCACGCTTTCGACGCCATATCCGCGGCAAACGGGAAAGGGCATCACACGAAGGTGAAGGATACGGCGATGCATTTTGCCGTTGCGCTTGAATGCATTCATACATATTCCCTGATCCACGATGATCTCCCGTGCATGGATGACGACGATCTGAGGCGCGGAATGCCCACTTCTCACATCAAATACGGCGAAGCGGAAGCCTTGCTGGCGGGAGACGCGCTGCTCAATCTCGGGTTTGAATTGATGGCGAAGGCGGCGTCGGAATCGGACAGTGCCGAGGCGGCGCGGGCAATGTACTATGTCGGTCGCGCGTCCGGTGCAAACGGCATGGTGCTCGGTCAGTTTTATGATATTCAGAATGAGGGAGATGTCACAGTTGCGCAGTTGGATCGGATCAATTTATACAAGACTTCCGCATTGATTCGCGCTTCAATCGTCGCAGGAGTGATTCTTGCATCCGGCGATCGGTTGCAGATAGCCAAGGCGGAGGAAATCGGCGACTGCGTCGGCATGATTTTTCAGCTGACGGATGATCTGATCGACATACATTCAAGTGCGGAAGAAGCGGGAAAGACTGTCGGAAGTGATGTCGACGCACACAAGTTGACATATCCCGCACTCCTGGGTGAGGATGAAGTGCATCGTATCGTGGGGTCGCTCGTTGAAAAGGTGGAAGCTCTGGCAGATGAGATTTCATTGTATTTCATCAAAGACATCGTGAAAAAACTTGTCGGTAGAAAGAAGTAGGAGTACATCAAAGTGGAAATCATGGATCTGTTATCAAATAAAGTATTGGTTACGGCTGTAATCTGCTGGTTTGTCGCGCAGTTTATCAAAGTGATCATCGATTACCTGCTTGAAGGCAGACTGGACCTGGCAAGAATACACGGCTCCGGCGGGATGCCGTCCTCCCATTCGGCGACCATTTGCGGCATCAGCTGTGCAATCGGATTTGCGGAGGGGGCGAGCTCTTCCCTTTTCGCTCTGTCCGTGATTATGGCGATCATTGTGATGCACGATGCGAGCAATGTCAGGAAAAGCGTCGGAGATCACGCGAAATTATTGAATCAGCAGTTTACCGAATTGATTCAAAACGGAATGAACCAAAAGTTGTTCAAAGAACTGATCGGTCATAAACCTGTGGAAGTGGTGGCGGGTGCAATATTGGGGATTGTCACCTCTTTGTTGTTGTACCTGTTTGTGTGGTAGGAATGCTGCAACCGTTGAATCCTGAAATGATAAAGAAAATGAGCCTGCGCGAGAGAATGCAGCTCGCGGAGGAAGTGCGTGCGTTTTTGATTTCGAATGTGTCGAAGACGGGCGGGCATTTGGGTTCCAACTTGGGTGTGGTGGAGCTCACCATTGCGCTTCATTCCGTGCTTGGAGAACAAAATGAGATTGTCTGGGATGTCGGACATCAAAGCTATGTGCACAAAATCTTGACCGGCAGAGCTTCGCAGTTTCCTACCCTGAGAAAACTTCACGGTCTCAGCGGATTTCCGAAACGAAAAGAAAGTCGCTATGACAGCTTTGATACCGGACACAGTACAACCTCCATTTCCGCCGCCGTCGGCATTTCTATCGGAAAGAGAGCGAAGGGGGATTTGTCTTCCACCTATGTCGTAATCGGGGACGGTGCACTCACGGGGGGGATGGCGTTTGAAGCGCTCAATCATCTGGGCAGCTCCAAAGAAAATGTAAAGATCATCCTGAATGACAACCAAATGTCCATTTCGCCGAATGTAGGGGGAGTGGTCAATGCTTTGCGCTCAACTTCCAAGTATAACAAAATCAAGAAAAGAACGAGAAATGCGCTTGAGCGTATCCCGCTTATCGGAAAGTCGATTTCCTCTTTCATCAGTGCAATGAAAAGAGCACTGCGCTCTTTGTTTATCGGCAACGGTCAATTGTTCGAAGAATTGGGAGTAAAGTATCTCGGCAAGGTGGACGGGCATTGTCTCAAGAGTCTCGAGAAGGCTATCAAGAGAATGAATGCGTATGACGGACCGGCACTGCTTCATGTCTACACGGTGAAGGGAAAAGGATATGCCCTTGCCGAGAAAGAACCTGAAAAATATCACGGCGTCGGAGTGTTTGATCCCGACAGGGGAGTCGTCGACCAACCCAAGACGGATTTTTCCGCAGTGTTCGGCAGTCATTTAATTGAGATGGCACAAGAAAAAGAAGATATTGTGGCGATTTCCGCCGCCATGATTGACGGCACGGGATTAAAGGAGTTTTCCGAACGGGTTCCGGATCGTATTTTTGATGTCGGAATTGCGGAACAGCATGCGGTTACATTTGCTGCAGGTCTTGCAGTAAAAGGGATTCGTCCGTTCGTTGCTATTTATTCCACATTTTTGCAAAGGGCGTATGATCAGATTATTCACGATGTCTGTCTTCAGAATCTGCCGGTTGTCTTCTGTATCGATCGTGCCGGAGTGGTCGGCGCGGACGGTGAGACGCACCACGGCATTCTGGATATTGCATACCTCGGTTCCATCCCCAATTTGACGATTCTCTCCGTATCGGATTACCGCGGGCTGAGATGCGCAATGGATTATGCATATACCTTGGAATCACCGGTCGCCATTCGCTATCCGAGAGGCGGAGAGGTAGCCGCTGTGTCGCATGCGGAGTTTTTCGAAGAAGAGATTGGAAATCCTTCTGCATTTCCTTCCGTGTTTGCGGAAAAAATCTCAAGTTCACATCCGGAGACGCAATATTGTGAATCCTTGCCTTCTCCGGAAAAGAACGGCGAAAAGAGGCGGGCTGCGATTTTTACCACCGGCAGAGCGGTGAAAGTCGCCAAAGAGGTGCAGGAAAGGCTGCAAAAATCTTCGGGTATCATGATTCCGGTCTATAATATTGTACAAATCAAGCCGATGGTCGGCGGAGTGAAGGAAACAATTCGAGGGTACGACTGTATTTTTACTGTGGAAGACCATATGGTGAACGGCGGATTTGGAGATCGTGTCAGAAACGAGATGAACGATTTTGCGAAAATCCGCAAATTCGGATTCGAGGATTTTGTCCCTCACGGTACGCAGGACGAGTTGTATGAGCATTACGGTTTATCCGTTGAGCGGATTTGTGATGACATTGTAAATTTGTTGAGCGAATGGATGTGATTTTGAAGAACAGATTGGATGTGGAGCTTGTCGAGCGAGGTCTGGTCAAGACGAGAAGTAAGGCGGGGCAGTTGATTAAGCTCGGTGCGGTTTTGGTAAACGGGGTTGCGGCAAGCAAGAGCGGAATCCTCGTCGATGCTTCGGATGAACTCGTTATCACGGTGAACAGTGCGGAAGCGGATGCGGCGCTTCACAGTGTGGGGCGAGGCGGCTTAAAATTGATTCATGCGCTTGTCCATTGGCAAATCCCCGTGGGCGGGCTTTGTCTGGACATCGGAGCTTCCACCGGAGGATTTACGGAAGTTCTTTTGAGGCACGGAGCCGATCTTGTGATTGCAATCGATGTCGGAAAAAATCAACTCGACCCTTCTCTGAAAGCGAACCGACGCGTGGTATCTCTCGAAGAAACGGATATCAGAAAAATCGAATCGCGCGCGGATTTGGCGAGTCGCCTGCCCGATTGTGCCGCAACTGTCGAGGCGGGTGCTCATATCGTGGTGTGCGATGTTTCTTTCATTTCTCTGACGGCGATTATGCCGTTTGTCAAAAATCTGGCATGTGCCGATGCCGATTTTATTTTTTTGATCAAACCGCAGTTTGAACTTGTTGAACGGAAAAAACGCAAGAAGGGAATTGTCAAATCCGCCAAATACAGGGAAGAGGCGCTGAATCGGGTGCTGGATTGTGCGAATGATTTGGGGTTTCGCTTAATCGGGGTGACGGAGTCTCCGATTGCGGGCGGGGACGGCAATCATGAGTTTCTGGCTTACTTTAAGAATCGGTGAGTGGAAGAACCCATCATATACGAGATAGACGGTGAGAACATTGGATGACGAAAGAATTGAAAAAACAACGAATGCGGAAGGGATAACGCTTTGGAAAATGTACACGGCTTTCTTTTGTGTCGGATTGTACACGGTCGGAGGGGCGTACGCCATGTTGCCCGTAGCGGAGCGGATGCTTGCGGGGCTTTATCACATGAATGAGATTACAGAGGCGTTCGCTCTCGCGCAGACTTTACCCGGCGTTATTGCGGCAAACACTTCCGCCATTCTCGGTCACAGGAGGCGAGGAATAACGGGCGCGATTGTCGGCGTGCTCGGAATCATTACTCCTTCGATTATCATAATCAGTTTGATCGCCATGGTTTTTTCGCAGATTGAGAGCATCGACCTGATTACAAAAGCGTTTGCGGGGATTCGCATCGGCGTTCTCGCACTTTTGACTGCAAGTGCATATGAGATGTGGAAAAAATCCGTCAAAGGTGTCTGGACATTTCTTGTTTTTATTGGAGCACTCGCCATTGTCGTTTGGAAAGTCTTGCCGGCTCCCTATGTCGTTGCTTTGGCGGCTTTCTTGGGGCTGCTTTCCACCCTGCGCGTCTTTGATTTGAGGAGGCGCTGATGCTGACTGTAATCAAAGAGTTTTTTATGCTGGGATTGCTTACTTTTGGAGGCGGAATGGCGATGATTCCGCTTTTTCTCGATATCGCAATACGCAATTCCTGGCTGACGGAGGCACAGTTTTCGAATTTTGTCGCCATCTCTCAATCGACGCCGGGACCGATTGCCATCAATATGGCGACTTTTATCGGCTTCATCGAAAAGGGATGGCTTGGAAGCGTTGCGGCTTCGGCGATAATCGTCGTGCCGGGATTTCTGTTGTCCGTGGGGCTATCCAAATTTTTAATCCGAAACAAGGATTCCGTGAGAATTGCACGCACGATTGCAACCATGAAGGCGGCAGTGTTGGCGCTGTTGATCTATGCGATTTATGTGCTCGCTCGTGGAAGCGTATTGTCGGGAGGGACATGGGAGTATATCATGTTTGCCGCGGCGCTTCTCATGACTTTTCGATTGAAAATGCCCATTGTACTGTATTTGTTTATTTTTGCCGTATTGGGAATGGTATTATTGTAGAAGCGGGAGGGAAACATGCTTTTGGAGCTGAGTATCAAAGACTATATTCTGATTGATTCTGCACAAATCTCATTCAGCGAAGGCCTCAATATTCTCACGGGAGAGACCGGGGCGGGGAAATCCATGGTGATCGGAGCTCTTGAATTGCTGATGGGGAAAAAAGCGAGCTCCGGCGATATTTATCTGGGAGCGGAAAAGGCGCTGATTACCGCGACATTTGACGCGGACTCGCGTATTTCGGAGGAATTTGAGCTGGAAGACGACCTTGTCATTTTGTCGCGCGAGATCCGTAGGGACGGTCGCAGCATCGCGCGATTGAATAACAGGCCGATTCCGCTTCAAACGCTGAAACAGATCACCGGATACCTCGTGCGCATTCACGGACAGAATGAACAGCTTGAACTTTTCAATAAGGATTATCAGCTTAAAATGCTGGACTCATTTGCCAAACACGGGATGAACGCGGAAGTGCAAGAGTCCTATCACATTCTGAGGGAAGCGGAAGAGACCGTGAACCGTTTAACGAAGACATCATCGGAGAGCGATTCCAGAGTCGCATATTTGAAGTTCCAGTGTGAAGAAATTAACAATGCAAAGCTTACGCCGGGTGAAGATGAGGAGCTGGAGAGGGAGTTTTCCTATCTGATGTCCATTGAAAAAATTGTGGAAGCTGCGGGAGCCGCTTCGCAGTGGCTCACAGATTCGGATTTTTCTGCGGCTTCTTCCGCTTCCGAGGTTGCTCGCGGTCTGAAAAAGGTTGCGGAGTTGTCCGATGAGACGAGGGAACTATATGAATACGCGTCGGAGGCGGAGCGGATTCTCAATGAATTCTCCGGGAAAGTTGCTGTTTTTCTCGAGAATATCGAGCGCGACGGAAGCAGGACGCTCGAAGTGGAGAGAAGATTGGATCTGATCAACACATTGAAGAGAAAGTATGGAAATACGATTGAAGAAATTCTCAAAAAAGGCGAGCAATTGGAATCTGAAATATACGCCTTGGAGAACTCCGTGTTCGAACTCGAAAAGGCGGAAGAACGATATCGCACCGCACTGGAGCGCTATACCGAATTGGCGGGTCGTCTGACCGCCTTGCGCAAAAAGGCGGCGGCGGAGCTTTCCCATAAAATTTTGGAACAGTTATCACAGCTGAATATGAGAGAGGCACGACTGGAAATTCAGTTGGAAGAATCGGAAATCAGTGCTCTTGGGATGGATGATGTCGATATCAGAATTGCCACCGCGGTCGGGCATCAATTAAACAGTTTGAAAAAAGTGGTCTCGGGCGGAGAGCTGTCCAGGATTATGCTTGCGATTCAAGTAATCAACGGCGGTGAGCACACCATGTTGTTTGATGAGGTGGATGCGGGGATCAGCGGAAATACCGCCACGGTCGTCGGTGAAAAACTCGCAAAACTTTCGAAAAACAATCAGTTGGTGTGTATTACACATTTGCCGCAAATTGCGGTGTTTGCGGATCGTCATATTTTCATCGAGAAGTCGAGCGATGATTTGCGGACGAAGACAAATGTCGGAGTCCTGCGAGATGATGAGAGAAAATTCGAAATCGCCAGATTGGTCGGCGGCACAGTGCAGAGCGACACGACCATGATGCATGCGGAGGAGATGCTGAGACTCGCCAAGGAAAAGAAAATGGAAATCTGAGGATTCGTTTCTTTCGCATACACCGGTATTGTGATATGATAATCATATGGATGGTGAATATGATAAGTATAATTTCTAGTATGGCGAGTGCCTGTATCATTCTATATATGTTTTTGGAATTGACTTCCACACAAAAAGCCAATCCGGTAAAATACGGAACAACCTACTTTGTTGTCCTTTTGCTCTGTGTCTTCGTCCCGTTTACGGGGCCGTTGTGGGTTTCCGGGTTTTATCTGCTCATTGCGCTGATGTACCGATTTATTTACAAGGAATCATATTTTGTCTGTGCATGCAATACATTCATTATGTTCGTGATTCATTTTGTGTCCGCCATGCTCTCATCTTCTCTCGTCATCATGCTGTCCAGAAAAGTAGCCGATTTCAGAACGGTTTTCCGTACCGACAATGTCATGTTTTTGCTGCTGTTTTTGATTATGTCCTTTCTTTTGACATACTATGTGAAGGTGTGGTTGTACAAACTGAACGACTATTTTGAGCAAATCAAGGATCAGCAGAGCCGGCTGATCGCACTCAATGTCTTTCTGATTTTCCTGCTTCTGATATATCTGCGTCTGGTTGTGGAGAGCAGCATTTCCATTGCGGTGATTCGTGATGTCAAGCTTGAGTTCATGATGATTCTCAGATTGTTGGCGGGAGTTTCCGTATTCTGCTGGTTGTTGTTCACCACCAATCGAAACCTGATATACGCATCGAACTACAATACGAAGAGCACCAAGATACTTGACCAGGTTTTGAATAAAACCAAACTGAAGAAGTCGGGTCTCAGCGTGATTTACATCGAGATTCCCGAGTACGAGGGAATCGTAAAAAAACACGGCGTCAAGGAGGGCAAGAAAATCGTCGCAGCCGTAAAAGCGGTAATCAAGGAGCAAATTTCCCGGTCATATTCATTACAGATCAAACAGAATTCGATTTTGGTCGTAATCGAGAATATGGAGTATGTTCTCGCGAGACAGGATGTGGATCGCTTGGATAAGGTTCTCCACTCCAGAATAAAAATCGGTCCGGAAGGAGAGAGATGGTTCCTGCTCGGTGCGCTGGAGTACGACCCGATTCGGCACGGCACTCCGCAGACACTGATTCTCTCGGCTCAGGAAGCCGCATATTCCAACGTGATATAGCGACATTCGACCGGTTCCGCCTGAGGAACATGAAGATGCATCTCAACCCCGAGCAGCGATTGTCGCTGCTCTTTTACATTCCAAGTTCCCATTTGACAATCAACAGCGAGTCTTATATATTTTAGAAGTAGTACGATGAACTCACGGAGGAAGTATGATTTGTAAAAAATGTAACTCCCAGGTGTCGGAGGATGTTCCATTCTGCAGCAGGTGCGGAAATGATTTGAAAGCACAGAAGCAAGCGGAAATAGATATTATTATCGAAAAAATCAACACCGCCACCGGAACGCAACTTGAAATCAAGCAAATGGGCGATATGTCCTATTTGGCGGTTCAGGAACAGGGGAGACTGCATTTTTTAAAAAGTGCAAAGCTGTGGATGACACTCGGGATTTTGCTTGTACTCGGGGTGTCTGCGGCGTTTTTTTTGTTTTTTTGGAAGAAAATGCAACCGAATCATGCGTTTGTCTATGCCACCGGAAATAGATTGATTATGGTCAAAAATATGGACCTCGACCAAAAAATTGACTTGAATCTTACTTATGAAAACGGTACGGCAACCAAGGATATGTTCGGATTCAGTAAGGACGGCAGGTATTTTTATTTTCTCACCGACATCGCGAATCAAGATCAGAACCTATACGGAACATTGAAGAGGGTCGAAGTCGCCGGGGTGGAACCCGGCGTGAACATCGCGGAAATTTCGCAGGAGATTTCCACATATGTGATACCGTCAATGAAGTTTGTCGACGGTTCGGCACTTTTGTATTACAAACGAGATAAGAACAGTGGAGAAGTGAAGACATACTACTTCGACGGGGAAGAGTCTCATTTTATAGAAAAGGGATACAAATTTTTAAACGAGAAAGGGGTGTTGGAGCTCATCGCTTACGACACGGGAAAGTCCTATATTCATGCCATAAATTTGGCAGAGACGGGGAGGGAGATATCCGTTTGTCCCGCTGACGATCTGTTGCAGAGGACGGAGCAGGGGTTCGCTTATAAAAAAGAAGACAACGGAAGGGTGGATTTGTACTCCTTCCGGGTGACGCAAAAGAATGCCGAACCTCAACTCATCGCCGAGGATGTGGTGTTTTATGCTTTCGGCGACGAAATCGGCTATTATGCTTTAAAAAACAGGCAGGTTGTCGAAGGAAAGGATCTCTACTCGTTGAATCTCTATGCCTATAGGGACGGAAAGTCCGACTTGATCAGCGACCGGGTTCTGGATATTCACACGAACGGAATCTATGTCAGCTACAACACGATCGACCTGCTGATGAGAAGCGATGATTTTATCAATGAAAAATATCAGTTGGATTTCGGCGACGAATACTATATTCTGCCGACAAATTCGTCGAAGTCGTTCTTGATGCTTCCTCCCGAAACCGGAGATCGAACGGTGCGTATTTATCCGACGGAAGAGCGTGTCTATATGATTTCTCACAGTACCGGCGACGAAAAAAATAAGATGCTGTCGGTTGCCTCCGTCGGGAGTGCGAAGGTGGGGGATTTTTACGAGATCATCAAAGGTGATATTGAAATCATCGGCTTTTTGGGAAATGCACTCTACTATAAAATACAGCAGGAACCGAATTTTTATACCTTGTATGTGTATGAAGGAGGAGAAAATAGAAAAATCGATCAAGATTTAAGTCTCCTGTACTGGGTAAATGCGGACAATCGCACGATTCTCGCAAGGGCGCAATTCAGCGACGACATCGGCAATTTTATGCTCTATGACACCGATGGAAACAGGCTTGCCAAAATGGATGCGGTTTCAAACGATCGACATTCCCGCAAGGAGATCCATCTCGATACAAACAATCACATCTACTATATCTCCGATTATGACTTATACCTGTACGACGGTGGGGAAAAAACCAAAATAGACGCTGATGTGGACTTTATCATCTGCAAGCCGGGCAATCAAGTGAGAATGCCTTTGAAACCGAGCTACTATCAGTACCGGTCGCTGGTTCGCCACTCGAACATTGTAGGCGAGTGGAAGAGCGCATACCTGATACATAACGGAGTGAAGACAAAAATTGCCGGAATGGCCACCGTCAGATTCGATCACGACGGCGGAGGATTGGCGGTCAGCCGTGTGAACGGTCAGGAGTATAAAGAAGAGTTGAAGTGGACGAAAGTAGATCATGAGCATTATGAGATTACAACACAGACACAGAGCGGACTGTCCGTCACAATCAAAGGAGCGCAGATCGAACTGAAGCTGGCTTTTGACGGAGGAATCATGGTGCTGACGAAGGATTTGGAACAATTTGAATTCCCGGAAGATGTCCTCGACGGTCAGTTCCGGTAGGGCCTGTATTGTCTGATTTTTCAATTGATTGTGCGGTCTCTAAAAAAAATCAAAAAAAAACGGAAAAAGTGCTTGACAAGGGTACCGTTATGTATTAATATGTTTTGCGTAGTCTTTCGAAAGATTATTCCAAGGTAGCTCAACGGTGGAGCACTCGGCTGTTAACCGATAGGTTGAGGGTTCGAATCCCTCCCTTGGAGCCACTTTTGAGAATAACGACGAACACCTTGTCGGTACGGCGTACAGTCTTTCTGAAAGAATACATTGACAAATGAATATGGCCCCTTGGTCAAGCGGTTAAGACATCGCCCTTTCACGGCGGTAACAGGAGTTC
>JAUMXJ010000007.1:0-356 GCA_030529205.1 Bacillota bacterium
GGGTTCGGGCTCGGTGTGTCAGTCGCGTCGGACACACCGGGAAATTCTTCGTACGGTGGACAACAGGGCGCCGGCGGCAATCACGAACGGAAGGATTTGGAGGAGGGGGGCAAAACTTTTTCGTTCTCGCAGCAGGATGACGAGAATCGGCAAGAGGTAGAAGCCGACCGCCACGAGGCGACCGATGAGGTCGAAAACCGGGCCGCTTCTCCTCTTTCTCAGAACGCGGGATGTCACGACGAATTCGAACATTTTGGCGATGATGACCGCAATCATCCAGAACGGCAGATTTCCCTGGAAGCACAAGATGCCGGAGGTACTCAGGATAAAGAAGAAATCCACGCCGACATCCAGCC
>JAUMXJ010000007.1:366-11873 GCA_030529205.1 Bacillota bacterium
ATCACAGAACACGTCCATAACCGCTCCAAATCCGCTTTGTACCTTCCATTTTCTGGCGAGTTTTCCGTCAAAAAAATCGGTGAGTCCGATGACGGCGAATAACGCCGCATACCCTGATTCTGAGATGACGGTGCGATAAAGTCCCAAAAGCACAAGAAAACAAATCGACAGTACCAATCTCAGTACTGTCAACATGTTTACAATCCCATATGCAACTTTTTTATTCATAATCAAACGATCCGAACATCGTCCAAACTCCAATATTTCTCGAGTTCATCAAGTTTCGCCTTCACTGCGGGGGCGTTCTCCTCGGTCGTTAAGAACAGGCAGATTTCGTCTCCGTCAAAGAGGGCGACCGCGGCGTGCGGGCACTCCCCGACAACCAGCTCGACAGCTTCGTAGCCGAGCGGTTGGCCTTCTTCGTAGGGCGGGTACTCCTTAATCGGAGCCATGCGCAGCTTTTTCGCAAGCACATTGAGGTTGTACTCCACATCGTCCGGTCCGAATTTCCAGTCGATTGCGGCGCAGAGATCTTCCTCGATCATCCTGTCGAGCAGGGTCAGTGCAGGCTCGTCCTCGTATTCGTCTTCATCTTCCCTCTCGGCGAAAAACGCATCGATTTCTTTGTCCTGCATGCCCAGGAGTGCAAGCAGTTCACGATATATATCTTCGATTTTTTCGGCATCGGTGCGCGATGTTTCCTGTACGGATTCCGATGATTTTTTCGCTACATCGGTATAGGTATAAGAACCGGCGCTGATATTCATAAACACGAATTCTTCCGTCTTCTCTCTCGCCATCTGCAGCAGATGTGCCTCCGGAAGTCCGCTGATATGTCCTTTGCAGAGATCGAGAAGTCTCTGCGGATTTTCTTCCAGGAGGTCTTCAATAAGCTTCTTCGCGGTGTCCCGGTACTCATCTCTCGTGATTTCTCCTTCGCTTTTCCTCATCCAAAGCTGATGAAGTTCTTTCCTGAGCTTCTCTTCCATATCTCCTCCTTAGCGGCTTACTTGCCGACAAATTCCCCGTTTTTCAGCACGTCGACTCTTGTGCCGTCTTTCTTGACGCCGATGATGTTCAGTTTGTCGGAGCCTACCATGAAATCCACGTGGATGGCGGAGTCGTTCATGCCGGCTTTGTCCTGCTGTGCCTCGTCGAAGTTCTCGCTTCCCGGAAGGTTTTCCGCATAGGCGTTTCCGAACGCGAAGTGACAGGATGCGTTCTCATCGAGCAGGGTGTTCAGGAACAGGACGCCCGCCTGATTGATCGGGGAATCCACCGAGACAATTGCCACCTCGCCGAGTCTCCTGGCATTTTCATCCGTATTTAGCAGGTCTTCCAAAACCTCGTAGTTTTCTGTCGCTTCGAAGCTCTCAAGTCTTCCGCCCTTAAATACGAAACGCATGCCGTCGACAATCTTTCCGCGCACATTCAGCGCCTTGGTCGCCTTCAGCGTGCCGTCGATTCTGTACTTATCCGGCATGGTGAACACTTCTTCCGTCGGCATATTCGCCATGAATTCTTCGCCGGAGCCTTTGAGATTGCTCGAACCGCCGATCCAGCGATGGCCTTTCGCGAGTCCGACCGTCAGATCGGTTCCGGGCGCCTCGTAAATCAGATAATCAAAATCCATTTCATTAAGCCATGCTTCTCGCGCTTTAAGTTTTCTGTTGTGTTCTCTCCAGAGCTCGACGCAGTTGTCCTCGTCCAGGCGGTACATCTTCACCCACAGGTCGGTGAGCTTGGTGAGCGCATCCGGGTCTCCCGGGAATACGGCATCCGCCCACTCCTGAGTCGGAACAATCGCCACACACCATTTGTTTCGGTTTTCCATGGTGTACTTCATCAGTCTTTTCGTCTTCGGAGAGACCACCGCCTGTCTGCGTCCGATCACCTTGGGATCGACGGATTTGAGTGCAAGCGGATTCGGAGCACTCATGCCGAGTACATGGTAGCCCGCCTTGAACATCTCTTCCTGGTGTACGACCTCGTACTCCGGATACCACTCGATGGCCTCGTCGCTCGCATAGTTGTAAAAATTCTTTGTCAGCTCCGAATCCTGAAAGCTGTGGTGGACATCCACCGCGCCGAGCTTCCACGCGCGTTCATCCACCGCTCTGACAAATTCAAGTGTTTGCGGGCTGACACCGACCTTGATTTTATCGCCTTTCTGTACATTCAAACCGACTTCCAGCAATAAGTCGGCATATCGTTCCAAGTGTTTTTGCTGAATATGTTTCATATGTCCTCCTGCTTTCCGCCGACCCGCCTTTCATCAAGTCGGATGAACGGAAACTGATTTTAATACTCACTACATTTTACCATCGATGGCAAATCAAGCCGAGTCATATCGGCTTTTGCGGAACCGGTTATGATGTGTCCGTTTGCGACTGATCGGGAAATGCGAGCATACGCTCTATGCATTCCGCCAATATCTCCGGCTTACGAACTGCAAGACCTCCATGCCCGATGTTCTCCATTTTTCTGAACCGCGCGTGCGGAAAATGCTCTCGAACATAGGCGAGATCTTTCTTCCGTGCCTTTTCTTCTGTTGCGGCATACAGGTATTCGATTTCCCGACAGTTGGTCCGAACGGGATTCGGCATGGCATAGTTGTTGCAGGACTCGAAGGTCCGCCAAATTGTCCTTGCGCTCATCATGCGCAGGACACCCGCGACATACTGCAGATCTTCTTCCGTGTATTCGTCGGTGGTAAAAGCTCTCTGTAAGAGCCTGATTCCGCCGAGCTTTCCGATGTACACGGTCAAAAAATCTTTTACCGCAATCAGCCTGGTGATCAGCCACGGAAGTCGGTACGGGGTAATCCCGCCGTCGATCAGAGCCGCCTTGATATGCAGTCTCCGACCGGCGAGCATGCGCATGATGACGGATCCGCCCATGGAACATCCGTACACGCAGTCGACGCGGCTGAGTGCGTGTGCTATCAGCCAATCCTCGATTTCTGCGGCGATGGGCTCAATCCCCGTAAAATCTCCTTTTTGATCGGGGTCATAGCCGGGGAGTGCCGGAATCACCAGACGGCACTTGTTCTCGAGAAGCGGAATCAGTTGTTCGAAATAGTCCCACATCACAACAGAGGGATGAATCAGCAGGACCAGCTTTTCGTGTTCTTTTCCGTATTCGTGAATCGTCATCCCATGTCTACCTCCGGCTTCGCCGTTCTACTTGTCGTCTATGTACAGTTTATCGACCTTATTCTACTTGTCGTCTTTATCCGGTTTGTCGACCTTATTCAGCTTTTCGTCCTGATGGAACAGAATTTTGTTTTTTCCGCTGTTTTTCGCCATGTACAGCGCAACGTCCGCTTTTTTCATAATGTCGGAGATGAGATCGGGCGGTGCGAACGCCGCGATTCCGCCGCTGAATGTAATTCTTTCATTTCCCAAAAGTGCGGCACAGGCGCGGCAATAGGTGTCCTTGACTTCGTTCAATAAGTCAAAGGTATGCGGTCGGTCGGCGCGGACGACGCAGACGAATTCTTCTCCGCCAAAGCGAAATGCGATGAAGTCCTCGCTGTAATAGGATTTGAGGGTGCGTCCCAAAATTTGTATGGCTCGGTCGCCGTAAGGGTGGCCGTAGGTGTCGTTGATCTGTTTGAAATTGTCGATGTCGAGCATGGCGATGCAAAACTCGTCCTGCGCCCCCTTGGCTTTCTCCATGTAGGCGCGATATGCCGCACGGGAGTAGAGTCCGGACAGCTCGTCCACCATCATGCCGTGCAGGTATTTTTCGCGTTCCTGGATGGCATTCAGGATTTTGGTGCGCTCGAGCACGTTTTTCTTGAGGGTAAGCTCCGCCGTGATGTAGGCGATGATGACGATAAAGCTGACGACAAGGCCGTCAAGGATGTAGTCCATAGTCAGGACAAAGTCGCGATTGTACCGAAAGACAAATGTGGACAGGAGAATTCCTGCGAGTGAAAGCGCCGTAATCATGCGGGTCAGTCGTTTGTCGTTGTAGACTGTCGAGAGGAAGATGATGACCACGAATGCGGCGTTGATGGTCACGAACACCTGATGCACGAGCACGTAGACATAACCTTGGAACAGGGAGGTCAGCATGACGACATAGTTCTTGTACTTCTTGTTCAGTCGACTTTCGTTGAGGCGAAGCGCGAGTAAGTGGAGGGTCATATTGATGAGGAAGGGCGCCAATACATACTTGAGAAGAAATTTCTGAAATGTCGATGTAACCGCACTCTCGGGAATGAAGTAGTACATCAGTTCAAAACAAAAGGCGACAAACACCATAATGACCTGTACTTTGAGATTGATTCGCCTGTACTGCTCCTGCAGAAGACTGATTTCATCTTCCGCTATTCGCTTGTTGTCGTGATAAAAATCCGCCAAATTCAAATGTTTGTTTGCTTTATTCAATTCTTGTTCCTGTCTGATTCATGCGCATCTCGGGCGGCAATACATGCCTCCGCCGAACGGCGAATCGGGTAAATTCTTTGTGCCACTTCCTTTATAACACAAATTTCCATTTTTTTGTGAGTTTGAAAGAGCAATTTGCGAACAGGTTTCGTTTGATAATGAGGGTCATAATTGGTATGATATGGGCATGAGACATTATAAAAAATTCATTCTCTTTTTGTCCGTTGCGGTGGCATGCATCTGTGTCATGGAAGGGATCTACTACTTCAGAGATATTCAATCAAACTTTTTGAAATTTACGCTGAATTTGCAGAATGTATTCAATACGTTCAAGCTCAATCCGGATATCAAGATCATCGACGCCGCCCGGCATATGGCGGAAAGCGGAACGTCGATTCCGGATTTTCTCCCATATCTCTACACGCTCGCCGTCATCCTTGCTCCGGTCTGCACGCTCAGCACGGGGCTGTTTTTGCTCAATATTCCGTTCCGATACCTCCAGGGGCTGATTCGCACATTTCGCAAGAAGAAAATCATCCTGGTCGGAAACGGGAGGCATAGAAGCGGGTTTTTAGAGCGTTTGTCGGTGGACAATAAGGTGTATGTGTTCGGCGATTCGGCTCCGGTCGGTGTAGCGGCGGATGCCGGGTACTTGACGCGCGGGGTGAAGTTTTTCGGTACGGAAGACTTTGCTTCCAAGGTATTTTGGAAGGGAAAGCGCCTCAATGATTTTGAAATCATCCTGTTCTGTGACGAGGATTATCATGTGAACAGGCAACTCTATCAGCGTTTGGCGAAAGCGGTCGACGACGGAGTTGTCTCTTTCGGGACATCGGGATCCTGCCCGGAAATCTACATTGTCAATCAGAATCAGCATATCTCTCTGGACGAGCTCACCGCTCTCTGTGAATGCGGGGACTTGGATGCGGGCAATGGGGTTCCGGTTACCGTCTACGATATCAATAGAAAAATGGTCAATCTGATTCTGAACCGGGTGCATATTTGGAGTGCCAATGCGAACGGTGCCGACGCGAACGGCGCCGATGCAAATTCTACCGATACAAACAGTGTCGATACAAACGGTGCCGATGTGCATCTCGGAATCATGGGGTTCGGCGGATTCGGACAGAATTTTCTGATGCAGGCGCTGAACCGCTCGGTGCTGTCCGCGGATTCGTACATCGTGGCGGATGTCTTCGATGTCGATATGGACAATCTCATCGGGAATTTTTTGAATCTCTTCTCCGAGAAGGTTCTGCGACATCTCTCGTACGAGCGGACGAACTTAGTTCCCGGCATGCAAACGGGATATTATCTGCTGGATTTCGACCGTGTAAATTCGGACGATGTCTCTGTCGACCCGGATTCGAATTCAAATCATGCGTGGGCGGGGAAAATCTCCTATCTTTTCCCGCCGGATATCCGCTTGAAAATTCGTTTCTGGAATCTGGATGTCAATTCGGTCTTTTTTAAAAAAGCGTTTGCCGAGATGGGAAGTGCAAATCCTTTCACATACCTGGTTCTGTGCCCCGGCAAAGTTGCGGATATTTCCTCTGCGCTGCAAAATCTGCACTCTTTGACGGGCTCTGCGGGCTGTGCGGCGAGGGATGTGCCGATGGTCGTCAAGCATCATGATGACATCTATGAATACCGTGCCGGCAGTCTTCAGCCGCTGATCATTCCTTCTGAGGGCAGGTCTGACGGAGATATGCCTACCCGATACAAGTCTTCCGGGAACTATCCGGGGGACAGGTGCGATAGCGGCATTTATTCGAAGGCGATTCTTCAGAATCGCGGGATTCTGGAAATGGCGAAGAAATTTCATAATGATTACAATGCCAAGCATGAGGAGAATCATCCGGGCGAGCGCGGGACGGGCTGGGATGAGCTCAGCGCGTATGCCAAAGAATCCAGCATTCACTCGGCGCTGGCGCAGAGCACGCGGGAGTGGATATGCCGAGAAAGAACTGACGAAAATGGGCTCAATATGCTAATCCGCAGAAAAGAAGAATTGATGCAGATTGAGCACAGACGCTGGAATATCTACATGATGACGAGGGGATATCGATTCGGGAACGACACGAATCGCGACCGAAAGATTCACAACAGTCTGATGACTTGGGACGATTTGAAGACGTACAAACCGGGGGAACTCGCATACGATTTCACGCCGTATGAGCTGCTTGTGAAATAGTTGATGAATTGAGTTGCGGTTACACAGATAACAGCAACTATCCTTTCAACCAATTTTTCTTTTTTCTGATATCACGACTTTTCCAATGATGATGGTACAGAGGAAAAAACTCGGATAAAATCGGAAGCATCATCAATTGCACCGATTCTAATCTCTTCACTTCATCAACCATTGCGGTTATGATTTCAAACATGAGTTGGTACGAAAATAAACATTAAAACACCTCGTAGAAAAAACAAGCCCCGAGGCGAATCCTCCAGGGGCATATCGTTGTTTTCAAAACTTCTGTCTTTTCTCAATCTAAATCTACATAATCTCAATATCAGTATCTATCTCTATACCACAAACTTATCAATCAGGTTGTTCAGGTCGGTGGAGAGCCCGGAAAGGGCGGTGCTTTCATCTTCGATGACATTGAACGACCGGTTCTGGGATTGTGCCAGGGCCGCAATTTCTTCGGTGGAAGCGGCATACTCTTCGGAGAGCGCCGATGAGCTTTCCATAATCAACGAGAGGGCTTCCTGCGCTTTGGCAATCTCGTCGTTGGATGCCACCATGCTGCTGATGTGCTCTCTCAACTCATTGATGGAACGAGCAATACCATTGAATTTTTCTTCAATTTCGCTGACATTATGTGACTGTGCTTCGACTATTCCGGAGGATTCGTCAATTTTATCGACTGCGTACACGGTTCTCGCGAGAAGCTCAGTCACGGAGCTGTTGATCTGCTCGGTGAAGGCTCCTGAGTTTTCTGCGAGCTTGCGGATTTCTTCCGCAACCACGGCAAAACCTTTGCCCGCCTCACCCGCTCTCGCAGCTTCGATTGCGGCATTGAGCGCGAGAAGATTTGTCTGGTATGCAATCGTCTTAATCATTTCTCCTGCGACTTTAATCTCGTCTACACTGCTCTGCGTCTGGTTCATCGCCTCCTTGATATCTTCCGAAATCTTCTGACTGTTCTTGGTCGAATCAAGTAGGAGACGCATGGTTTTGAGTCCGTCGTTCTTGAGCTGCTCGGTCTGAATCGAGGAGTTATTGAGTTTTTCGAGGTTATCTCTGTTTTTGTTAATCAGCTCGTTAACCTCCTGTACTTTGATTACACCGTTCTGTGTGTCTTCCGCCTGTGAAGTTGCCCCTTTTGCGATGTCTTCCACGCTGTTTGCAATCTCGCCCGCGATTTTGTTCGCTTCTTCGCATTTCTCTGTCAGAGACGCGGATGCCGTTCCGAGGTTAAGCGCGGATTTGCGGATATGCTGAACGATGACCGCGAGGTTCTGCTTCAGCAATTCCGAAGATTTGTAAATCGCACCCACTTCGTCCCTTCTGTATGAATAGTCATGCCTTGATTTCGCTGCGAGATTATAATTCGAAATTTCCTCCAGGTCGGTTTTTAAATTGGTAAATACCTTTGCAAGGGTTCCCGCAGCAAAGAAATAAATCAACGCGGCAGAGAACACCGTGATTCCGACTATCATAATTGAAACATATAGCGACAACTTGTTGATACCCGTGTATATTTCACTCTCATTGATGGACGAAAGAATGGTCATATTGCGTTTCGGAATATTATAAAATCCTGCAACCTTATCATTGCCGTAAAAGAAGTATTTCGTCGCGCCGGACTCTTTATTTTTTACGTCGTTTGCAAAAAAATCGCCCAGTCTTTTATAATCAGGATTGACTTTCGCTTCTTCCAGAATGTTCAGCTCACTGCGCACAATCTCCGGATTGGTATGTCCCAAAATATTGGTGTCATAGTCATAGACTGCAATGATCCCGCTTTTGCCCCATTTGAAGGTGCTGCACATATTGTTGATAAAGTCGATGTTTTTAACACCAACGAGAATTCCTGAGATTTTTCCGTTCTCGTAATAAGGTGCCGATACGGCAATGATGCGCTCCTTCGTGACCAGGTCGACGAGAATATCGCTTGTATAAACTTCTCCTTTGATGGATTTCTGAAAATATTCTCTTTGGGACACATTGTACTTCGCCCCTTCCATATCAAGATTTTCCGCATCCCCATTGGTATCGGCATACATAAACTCGATGAACCCCTGCTCCGCTGCAATCTTTTCAAACAGCTGCACACGTTCCGTTCTCGTCATTTTTTTTGTGAGTGCGTAGGTATTTGTCAAATTGACAACCATATCTTCCGTGTTCTTCAGATCTTTTTCGATCATCTGAGCTGCCTGGCGTGTCACGACTTCGATGTCGTTTTCGATTTGCTCATAAAAGGCGCCCTTCGTCATCGTAACACCCATAACCAGAATGAACACACACATCACCACCAACAACATGGTGAACAAGACCGCAATCTTAGTCTGAATGCTTTTGAAATTCAAAAATCCCCTACGTTTTTCCACTTCACAACTCCTTGCTTATCAAGATTCCGGCAGTTTTCTGCCGCCATCTATAAGTATCGACGGAAATTGTGAAATTATAAACGAAAACTGAAAATAATTATCAATTTTATGAGGCGACATGTCGGAAGTATACGATATTTTTAGGAGACATTGAATGGGCATGAGGTACTGCAGGAGAAATACACATATAAATCAGGCATGCCCAAAAAATCCCTGAGTCATGCCTGATATAAAGAACCGACTGTATACCCATCATCCATATATATCAGATGCATATACATCACGGTATATGCGCACGATGCGGCAACTACATATGTATACGAAGGCAACCTAGACGCAGAAGGCGCGAACGGTCTTGGCAATGCCGTCGGCGTCGAGGCCGTAATGCGGATAAATCTCTTCGGGATAGCCGAAGCTGACGAATTCGTCCGGGATGCCGATTTTCTTGAGACGGCAGAGCATGCCGGCTTCCATGACGACATCGGCGACAATGCTTCCCAGCCCTCCGAGAATATTATGATCCTCCACCGTAAAGAGAATCTGTGTCTCACGCGCCGCACGGATAATGGCTTCTTTGTCAATCGGTTTGATGGTGTGCATGTCGATGACGCCGACATGAAGACCCTCCCGCTCCAGCTTCAGGGCAGCCTGCAAACTGTTGTAAACGCCTGAACCCGTCGCAATAATCGTTGCATTCTTCCCTTCCTTCACCTGAATCGCCTTGCCGATGATGTATTCGTAATCCTGTGTATAGACGGCCGGTTCTTCGCCGCGCGGAATCCGGATGTAAATCGGGCCGGGATAGTCGAGGGAGGCCTCGAGCATCTTCACGCACTGGTTGCCGTCACAGGGCGCGATCATCGTCATGTTCGGGATGGAATTCATGATGCCGAACTCCACTATGGTGTTGTGGGTCGGACCGTAACCGGAGGTCAGACCGCCATGCGTGCCGATCAGGCGGACAGGCAGGTCGTTGTAGGCCAGGTCGTTGTGGATCTGATCCAGAGCGCGCACGCAGAGGAACGGCCCGAAGGTCTGGCCGAACGGGATATAGCCTTTGCGCGCGAGGCCTGCAGCCACGGTCACGAGGTTCATCTCGGCAATCCCGACGTCCAATGCGCGGTCGGGGAATTCGTCGTAGAGCTCGCGGATAATTCCGGTCTGCCCGGTGCCGTCGGAATTGATATAACATACTTTGGGATTGGTGCGCACGAGCTCGACAATCTTCTTGGTGACCAAATCCCTGGCATTCATCATTTCTGCCAAATCGGTGATATTAAACGTAAATCCTGCCATCTAATCCCTCCTCAGCTGCTGTTTCGTGTATTCTTCAATGCTGCGCTCCGCTTCCGCCAGTTTGTCGTCATCCAGGCCGCCGATATGCCACGCATACGAGCGCTCCTGCATAAAGGCAACCCCCTGACCCTTGGTGGTCTTCGAAATAATGCACACCGGCTTTCCCGGCTTGCTGAAATCAACGGGCGGCAGATTCGACAGAAGCCTGTCGATCTCGTACATATCCGTGCCGTCGATTTCGTAGACATCCCATCCGAACGCGCGATAACAGTCCGCCATCGAATTCCACTTGATGTTCTGCCCCGCCATAAAAGACGCCGAGCAGTGGTTGTAGTCGACAATCGCAACGATATTGCTCAGATTCTTCGAAGCCGCATACATAATCGCCTCCCAGTTGGAGCCCTCTTCCATCTCCCCGTCTCCCAGCAGGCAGAAAATCCGAGCGTTGATGCCCTCGTTTCTGTTGGCGTGCGCATACCCGATCGCCCAGTTCAGACCATGACCCAAAGAGCCCGTAGAGACTTCAATTCCTTTTACATACTTCCGATTGGGATGTGCCCCGAATGTGTGCCCGATGCGATTGTAGTTGTGAAGGAGCTCGTCCCAGTCATGCAGTCCCATATCGCAGAAAATGCAGTACAGTAGCACACCGCAATGCCCCTTGCTCAGAATAAACGTCGTTCGGTCCCGCGCCTCCAACCGTTCCGGGTCAAAGCCCATGTGCTTGTAGTACAGCGCCACCGTAATGTCCGTCGCGGACAACGGCCCGCCCAAGTGCACATTGCCCGCATACCGCGCACAGCGACAAATTCCCTTCCGGATTTCGCCCGCCTTTTCAATCAATTCCGGTACCGATTCCAAATACACTTTTGCCATGAAATCCCCCCTTTCTGGGTTTTTGTGCTTTTTTTCGATATTTTCTGCATTTTTATTCTTTATTTCTGCCGTTTTTAGCTCTTTTTAAAGCCTTTTTTGCGTCATGACAATCCTTTTTCCAGACTTTTTCCGTTATGGCAAGCATTGAGGTCAACACATTGGGATGCCTTGGTGCTTAACGGCCGGTCAAGCATTGATACTCAACAGTTAGCCCTCGACTCGAATTGACATATTGCCGCGATCACCGAGATGCGCTCTCATTCACCGCAGCTCTCCGGTGCCGTGAAGGTACCAAGTTACGTGAATTTCGAGCTTGGGTTAAAGGTTACTTAGTTATTTAGTTGTTTAGTTTTTTAGATTATAATTAATTGAGTGTCG